>NZ_JBEZJL010000034.1:0-112421 GCF_040651755.1 Actinomadura sp. NPDC048394
GGGACACTCACCGACCGCGCCGCCTCCACCTCCCCCCGCGGAACCGCGCTCCCCTTCGCGGTCCCGGTCCATGGTGAGCGCGGCGTTCGCAGGCGTCCGATCACCAGTTCACCGCGCGCTTGATCTCGGCCCGTGCGGCCTCGTTGACGAGTGCCTCACGCAACGCGGCGGGCGAGGACTGGATCACCGTGGGGTCGACTCCGGCGGCCGGGTCGTGCAGGCTCGCTACCCAATCCCCGAGACTCCCGTCGCTGCGTACGCCACGCCAGATCCGGTGACCAGTGAAGTCCCTCCGCAGGTTTGCGAGTTCCTTGTCAGCCGAGTCCGAGTCGACGGCGGTGTGCGTGGGGGCGGCCGGGTACGGCCGATCGGTGTGCATGGTGGCTCCTTGGCGTGCGTGGGGTCGTCCTGGCGAACGTGGCGTTCGCGGTGTGCCTTGAGCCTCGCGTCCGGTCCGGGACCTCTCTATCGGCATCTAGGGACGTCTTGGGACGTCTTCTGTTAGCGTCGTTGAGTGCGTCGTCCTCGCTTGTGTCCCCGGGAGGTCTGGTGAACGACTTGTTGCGGCGGGCCCTTGCTGATGCCCGTCTCGCCGAAGCTGACGTCGCGAGGCGGGTGGGAGTGGATCCCAAGACCGTTCACCGATGGCTTGCCGGGCGCGTACCGTACGCGCGGCACCGCGGACGCGTGGCCGCGCTACTCGGGAAGGATGAGGCGGATCTCTGGCCACAGCTCGCCGTGCCGGCCGTCCGGACGGATCCGCCGGTGGTTGAGGTCTTGGCAACGTACCCGCACCGGTGGGCCGTCCCTCGTCCGGTGTGGCAACAGCTCTTCCAGGGCGCCCGGGACGAGATCGGCATTCTGGCCTACGCGGGACTGTTCCTCGCCGAGGACATGGGCATCATGCGCGCGCTCGCCGAGAGAGCGCGTGGTGGGGTGCGTGTGCGGATCCTGCTCGGAGATTCGGACGGGGCATGCGTTGCGGAACGCGGAAGTGATGAGGGCGTTGGCGAGTCGATGGCCGCGAAGATCCGCAACGCCCTTGTCCACTACCGGGCTCTCGGCGAGGTGGACGGCGTAGAGATCCGGCTACATGACACCGTCCTTTACAACTCGATCTACCGTGCCGATGACGACCTTCTGATCAATCCGCACGCCTACGGCATCGCCGCATCCCACGCGCCGGTGCTCCACCTGCGACGCGCGGAGGATGGCGACATGGCGAGCACCTACCTGGAGAGTTTTGAGCGCGTGTGGGCGGCGGCGTCGCCGGTCGGGTAGTGGACATGCCAATCCTCTGTCATGGACGGGATGGTTCGTAGCAGGAGCCTTCGTGGTTGCCGCCGGCGCGAGTTGCAGTGCCTTGCACGGCTGTCCAGCTCACCGACATGACCTGGCCTGGATATCCGCGCGGGAAGGCAGTGATCGCGTCGCGGCGTCAATGGGCTTCCAAGGTAGCAATGTACGCGATCGTTAGTTAGTTATGAGACACTTGCTGCATGCTGATACTGATAGATCCAACGCTACTGCTGACTCGCCGTGGGCAAGTTTGGATAGAGCGATTGCGAACAGATATGTGGAGCAAAGTTGCAATCTCGAACAGTTTGCAGTCTGCGGTCGCTTGGCGAGACCCGATACCATTTTCGGCATATGCGTCTGGATTTATATTTCGTTCACTGGATCCTTGGCGTTTCTCGGGCGTAATACAGGGTTTGCGTGCCGTTCGCGCTAGAATGCCGGACGGTGTGACCAGAGACTTATTGGCTGCCGGGGGTAGCGGAGAGGTTGTTGCCGATCTCTGGACGGGCCTACAGTGCGGTGGGATCCTCGTTGCTCGGCGTCCTCCAACCTTCGATCTATTGGTACAAGCTGGCGTGCGTCTCGTGGTTGAGGGCAAAGAGAAGCGACCCTACCTTGTGAATCTTATTTATCAAACAGTGGGAACTGGTCTAGGTGACGCCCTCATGCGACGGAGTAGGTTTGTGGCAATTTCTGGTTCTCCTATTCTGGAGTTTGACTGCGTGACGGAAACGACTGTCTATGTATCGGACGGTGGGCCTGGTCGTTATTAGTGTGCATTCTTGTAAATGTCTGAAGGTTATAAGTTGTCACTGGCGGTGGCGCAGCCTAGACAGGCGGGGCGTTACTGAGTGCGTAGGGGAAGCATGCGAGAGCCCCTGTCGGTCTGGATGGTGCGTGACAGGGGCTCTCGTGGTTCACGCCGACGCGGAGTGTTCCGCGTTGGTGATGATCTGCTTGACCTTGCGGCGGTCGATGTTGTGCTTCTCGGCTAGGTAGCGCTGGGAGAGGGGGCGGCCGGGGCCGTCCAGGCTGGCGAGATACTCGGCTAGTACCGCTTGTTCTAGGGTTTGCTTCACTTCGGTGCTTGGTGGTTCGTGGTGTTCCACGATGGTGCGTTGCTCGTCCTGGGGTGGTGCGGTGTGGCGCGCTGCGGTGCGAGTGAGCGTCATGAGTAGCTCGAATGAGCCGACGAGGGCGAGCGCCGGCCATGCGCTCACGAGGGCGCCTATGACGCCGTGGGACGCGCCGTGCGCCACGTTGGCGCCTACCGTCGCCACGATGCCTACGGCGAGGCTCCACTTGGCCAGAGCGGGCGCCGGTTGCTTGCGGCGACTCGCGTCCAGGATCACCATGGACGCCGCCCAGATGAGGCCGTCCACCGTGAACGGGACGAGGCGCGCCGTTGTGCCCGCCTCGCCGTGGGAGTGGACGAGTTCGTAGGCGTGGCGGTACGAGATGATCGCGGCCACCACGGCGACCGCGACGACTGCCAGAGCCGTTGTGATCCGGATGAGGCGATCAACCATTGGCCAGTTCCCGACGCCACTCCATGACGCACAGGTCGTCCTCGCCGTGGGTGATGACGCGTTCGGCGAGCAACATGGCTGTGATCGCCGAGTTGCGGTCGAGGGGGCGTGGCCATGTGGTGACGTGCCAGCCGTCCGGGATGCGGGTGGCCGTGGCGATGATCTCGCCGTTGAGGTCTGTGACCATGGTGTTTTCGCTGATCCTCAGGGCCATGGTGTGTGCCCTCCTTCCTGCTGAGCGGAGGGGAGCCACGGGAGCCGCCGGCGGGAGCCAAGGTAAATCGATCTTGCTCGACCTACCTCGACTCCGCCGGACGGACCGTGGGTTTCCCTGCCTGCGTTTGCGCAGGTGAGCGGCTGCCAGGGCGACTCTTCCGGACGGTGCCGGACGTGATCGGATCCAGCCCTCGAATCGGCGCCTCAACTCTTCCTTAAAGACGGCATAAGGGGGGCGCCTTGGGGGCTTCGCGGTGCGAAGTTCGTTGCGTGGCACTGCGAATGGGCAAGCACACCGGTTCGTTCGCCCCCGGCGCACCGGGGGAGCGGACGCGCTCCGCGGCGGTCGCCCGGGCCTTCCAGGCGCTGCCGTCGGCGCACCGCGAGATCCTCACCGAGACGGTCTTCCGGGAGCGCTCGGTCAACGAGGCCGCCGCCCTGCTGGGGGTGCCGGTCGACGTGGTCAAGGTCCGCGTCTACCAGGCGCTGCGGGCCCTGCACGCGACGCTGGGCGCGCCCGTCACCCGGTGACCAGGCCGCGGACGATCTCCGCGAACGACCGCACCAGCGGGCCGTCCGCGCCGTCCGCCCAGGCGAGCGCGACCCGCAGCGGCTCGACGCCGGTGAGCGGCACCCAGACCATGCCGGGCCGCGTGTAGTAGCGCGCCATGCTGGACGGGGCGAAGCAGATCGCGACGCCCTCGGCGACCTGCTCGAGCATCTCCTCGACGTTGTCGTTGGTCGGCCCCCACCGCGGCTCCGACCCGTCCGGGCGCGGGTTGACCGCCCACCAGTCCACCCATTCGCGCGGCGCCCGCTCCGTCCACAGGAGGGGTTCGTCGGCGACGTCGAGGATGCCGACCGCCTCGTTACCGGCGAGCGGATGGTCGGACGGGAGCCCCACGATCCGCGGCTCGGTGTGGACGATCTCCGAGTGCAGGCCCGTCAGGTCGGCGGGCAGCCACACGAACGCCACGTCGACGTCCCCGGACCGCAGCGCGTCCGCCTCGCCGCCCCAGTCGAACCGCTTCGGCTCGACCCGGACGCCGGGATGCGCGCGGGCGAACTCGGAGCGGGCCCGGGTCGTCAGCTCGCCGGCGCCGCTCGCCTCGAACCCGACGCGCAGCACCCCGGTCTGGCCGCGCCGGTGCCGCTCCGCCGCAGCGGTGACCCGCTCGGCCTGGCGGACCGTCCGGCGGGCCTCGGCGACGACATCGGCCCCGGCGGCGGTCGCGGTGACCCCGCCCGCGTGCCGGTCGAACAGCCGCACCCCGAGCTCGGACTCCAGCCGCCGCAGCGCGTACGACAGCGCCGGCTGGCTGACGAACAGCGCCTCGGCGGCCCGGCCGAGGTTGCCGGCGTCCGCGATCGCGACCAGGTAGCGCAGCTGACGCAGCTCCATGCTGCGATGATAAAGGCTCTTTATCGGTCATGTTGATCTCTGTCTTGGACGCCGCGGTGCCGCGCCTGCGATAAACGAGCCATGACGAACGCAACTGAGAACGGAACCGGACGGGTCTGGCTGATCACGGGGGCGACCTCGGGATTCGGGCGGGCGATCGCGGAGGCGGCGCTCGCGGCGGGCGACACCGTCGTCGCGGCGGCGCGCCGCCCGCAGGCCCTGGACGACCTCGCCGAGCGCCACCCGGGCCGCGTGAACGCGGTCGCGCTGGACGTCACCGACCACGGCCGGATCGCGGACGTGGTGGCCGACGTGCTGCTGTGGCACGGCCGGATCGACGTCCTGGTGAACAACGCCGGGCGCGGCCTGGTCGGCGCGGTGGAGGAGACCACCGACCGCGAGCTGCGCGACCTGATGGACCTGCACTTCTTCGGGCCCGCCGCGCTGACCCGGGCGGTGCTGCCGCACATGCGCCGGCAGGGGTCCGGCGCGATCGTCCAGCTGACGAGCCAGGGCGGCCGGCTGTCCTTCCCGGGCGTCGGCGGCTACTCGGCCACCAAGTTCGCGCTGGAAGGGCTGACGGAGGCGCTCGCCGGGGAGGTCGCGCCGTTCGGCATCAAGGTGATGATCGTGGAGCCGGGCGCGTTCCGGACGTCGTTCGCGGGCGGCGGGCTGCTGATGGCCGCCGAGATGCCGGAGTACGCCGGCACCGTCGGGCAGGTGCGCAAGGGCCTGCCGGACAGCGACGGCAAGCAGCCGGGCGACCCCGCCAAGGCCGCCGCCGCGATCCTGACCGCGCTGGACGCCGAGGACACGCCGCTGCGGCTGCCGCTCGGCAGCGACGCCGCCGACGCGGTCGCCGCGAGCCTCGACGGCCTGCGCGAGGAGTTCGACGCCTGGGAGCCGCTGATCCGCAGCACCGATTTCGACGAGTAGGGAATCCGGGGCGGCTCCCATCGGGCCGCCCCGGAAATAATGTGTTGCCGGGGCGGAACCCCTGCGGCAATATGGGCGTCGAACGGAACGAGGCCGGAAGGAGAGGGAAAGATGCGCCATCACCGAATGCACCGCAGCAGCCACTCCGGCCTCGGGAGCCGCCGCAGGACGTGACCATCGCGTCCTGACGCCGACCGCCCGAGCAGAACGGGCGGTCTTTTTGTTTCCCGGAACGTTCCCCGAACGCACCCTCGGAGGGTTGGCCGAGCGGAAAGGCAGCGGCTTGCTAAGCCGTCGTCAGGGGTCACCCTGCGCGAGTTCGAATCTCGCACCCTCCGCGCAGGCTGGGCAGGGATGCTGGTGCATCCGGCGGTCTCATAAGCCGCATCAGGCAGGTTCGATTCCTGCGCCCAGTACGCAGTACAAGTGAATATCGAGTCTCCGTGGCGCAGAGGAGAGCGCGCCGGGTTGCGGACCCGGAGGGCGTAGGTTCGATTCCTACCGGAGACACGGCGTCCGTGGTGTGGTGGTCTGCACGCCAGGTTGTGGTCCTGGAGGTCCTCGGTTCGATCCCGGGCGGTCGCCCTTAATAGGAAATAGCGGTATTGGGTGGGCGGCGGCCGGCAGATATTGCCGGCCGCTTGCGCCCGCTTGTGCCGGGAATGGCCGTCGCCGGAAAAACCTTCCTCATGTACTGCTTCTCCGTGCAGGCGGTCCGGTGGCGGCTGCTCGCCCTCGGCCTGCCGGCGCTCCTCGTGCTCGGCCCGGTGCCCGCGCTCGCCGCCGGCGGCGCGGCACGCCCGGCCGCCCCTTATCTCGATCCGGCGCTGCCCGTCGCGGCCCGCGTCGACGACCTGCTGTCGCGGATGAGCCTGGACGACAAGCTCGGGCAGATGACGCAGCCGGAGCGCCGGTACATCACCCCGGAGGAGGTCGGGCGGTACCGGATCGGGTCGGTCATGTCGGCGGGCGGCTCGGCGCCCTCGCCGAACACGGCGGAGAGCTGGGCCGACATGGTCGACGGGTACCAGAAGGGCGCGCTGTCCGCGCCGCTGCGCATCCCGATGATGTACGGGGTGGACGCAGTGCACGGCCACAACAACGTGGTCGGCGCGACGATCTTCCCGCACGACATCGGGCTCGGCGCCGCCCGCGACCCGGCGCTCGTCCGCGACATCGGGGCGGCGACCGCCGAGGAGATGACGGCGACGGGCGCGGACTGGGACTTCGCGCCCTGCCTGTGCGTCGCCCGCGACGACCGCTGGGGCCGCACGTACGAGTCGTTCGGCGAGGTCCCGGCGCTCCCGTCGGCCATGGCCTCGCTCATCGACGGGCTGCAGGGCGCGGAGCCGGGCGGGCCGGCGTCCGTCCTCGCCACGGCGAAGCACTTCGTCGGCGACGGCGGCACCGAGGGCGGCCGGGACCGCGGCGACGCGAAGATCTCGGAGGAGGAGCTGCGGGCCGTGCACCTGCCGCCGTTCCGGGAGGCGGTGCGGCGCGGGGTCGCGTCGGTGATGGTGTCGTACAGCTCGTGGAACGGCGTGAAGATGCACGCGAACCGGTACCTGATCACGGACGTGCTGAAGGGCGAGCTCGGCTTCAAGGGGTTCGTCGTGTCCGACTACCAGGGCGTCGACCGGATCGACGGTAAGGCGGGGTTCACCAGGGACGAGATCGCGAAGGCCGTCAACGCCGGGATCGACATGGTCATGGTGCCGCAGAAATGGAAGGACTTCATCGCCGGCCTGCGCGCCGAGGTGAAGGACGGGACGGTCCCGATGGCGCGGATCGACGACGCGAACCGCCGCATCCTGACCGAGAAGGTCCGGTTCGGGCTGTTCGAGCGGCCGATGGCCGACCGGAGCCACCTGGCGGCGGTCGGGAGCGCCGCGCACCGGGCGCTGGCCCGCCGGGCCGTCGCCGAGTCGCAGGTGCTGCTGAAGAACGACGGCGTCCTGCCGCTGCGCCGCGACGCGAAGGTCTTCGTGGCGGGACGCAGCGCCGACGACATCGGCATGCAGTCCGGCGGCTGGACGGTGACCTGGCAGGGCGCGCCCGGCAGGACGACCCCCGGCACGACGATCCTGCAGGGCATCAAGCAGGTCGCGGGGAGTCAGGCG
This sequence comes from Actinomadura sp. NPDC048394, assembly GCF_040651755.1. Classification (NCBI taxonomy): domain Bacteria; kingdom Bacillati; phylum Actinomycetota; class Actinomycetes; order Streptosporangiales; family Thermomonosporaceae; genus Actinomadura; species Actinomadura sp. NPDC048394. The sequence goes on from NZ_JBEZJL010000034.1 coordinate 7,503, forward strand.
AAGATCGCCTACGACCGGGACGGCGAAGGGATCGACGAGTCCTACGACGCGGCGGTCGCCGTCGTCGGCGAGAAGCCGTACGCCGAGTACCACGGCGACCGGCCCGGCGGCCTGGCCCTCGACGACGAGGACGTGCGGACGATCGAGCGGCTGCGCGTCTCGGGCGTTCCGGTCGCGGTCGTCCTCGTCTCCGGGCGCCCGCTGGACGTCGCGTCCCGGCTCGGCGGCTGGAACGCGCTCGTCGCGTCGTGGCTGCCGGGCACGGAGGGGGCGGGCGTCGCCGACGTCCTGTTCGGCGCCGTGCGGCCGTCCGGCCGGCTGCCGGTGACGTGGCCGCGCGGCGGGGGAGAGGAGCCGGTCAACCGCGGCGACGGCAAGGAGCCGCTCTTCCCGTTCGGGTACGGCCTCACGTACGGCGGCTGAGGACCGCGCCGCCGGTCCGGGGTATCGTGGGCGCCGTCCGGCCCACTTATGCAGGTGCCTTCCATAAGTCAGGGGGTGCCGTGTCCGAACGCTCGCTGCACGGGGGCGACCTCTCGGTGCTGCGCCGCCTGAACTCCGCCGCGACCCTGCGCGAGCTGCGCGACGGCGGCGAGTCGACGCTGTCGGGGCTGGCCCGCCGGGTCGGGCTGTCGCGCCCCACCACCGAGGGCGTGCTCGGCGACCTGATCGGCCGCGGCCTGGTCGCCGAGGTCGCGCCGCGGCCGGGCAGCGGCCTCGGCCGGCCCGCGCGCCGCTACCGGTTCCGCGCCGAGGCCGGCCACGCGCTCGGCGCCGACATCGACGCCCACCACGTGCGGCTGCTCGTCACGGACCTGTCCGGCGAGGTCGTCGGCGGCCACCGCGCCGGCCTCGACACCCACGCCCGGCCGGACGCCCGCATCGCCGCCGTCCGCGCCGCCGTCAAGGCGTGCCTGGCCGAGGCCGGGATCGACCGGCGGTCGCTGCGGGCCGTCGCCGCCGGCACCCCCGGCGTCGTCGGCCCCGACGGCACCGTCACCCGCTGCGCCGCGGTGCCCGGCTGGGAGGGCGTCGAGCTCGGCCGGGAGCTCGGCCGCTCGTTCGCCTGCCCCGTCCTCGTGGAGAACGACGCCAACCTCGCCGCGCTGGCCGAGCGGTGGCGCGGCGCCGCCCGCGCGGCCGACGACGTCGTCTGCGTGCACGCCGGGCTGCACACCGGCGCCGGCGCGCTGATCGGCGGGCGCCTGCACCGCGGCCGGTGGGGCGCCGCCGGCGAGATCGGCATGCTGCCGGAGCTGGGCCTGCGCTACACCACCGCCGTGCTGGTCACCGGCGCCGAGCCGGGGCCCGAGCCCCGGCCCGGGGCGGCCGGCGCCGCGCTCGCCGGCCTCGCCTCCGCCGGGCCCGCGCTGGAGGACGCCGAACGGGTGCTCGCCGCGGCCGGCCGGCGCGACCCGGACGCGCTGCGGGCCGTCGACCGGCTCGCCGCGCGGATGTCCCGGGGCGTCGCCGCGATGGCCCTCGCGCTGGACCCCGAGATGATCGTCGTCGGCGGCCCGCTGGTCGGCGCGGGCGCGCCGCTGGTGGAGGCGCTGCGCCGGCACGTCCTGCCGCTGTGCCTGAGCCCGGTGCGCATCGAGGCGTCCCGGCTGGGCGACGAGGCGATCGGGCTCGGCGCCGTCCGGCTGGCCCTCGACCGCATCGACGAGGACCTCTTCCGCGTCGACCGGGCGCCCGGCGACGCCGGACCGCCCGCCGGCGCGGAGCCGTCCGCCGGCGCGGAACCGCCCGCCGCTACGGAGCCAGCGGGGCGCTGAACGACCAGCCGCGCGCGAGCAGCGCGTCGGCGGCCTCGACCGCCGCGGCGAGCCGCTCCTCGTGCGGGCCGGTCACCACGATGTGCGGGAGGTCCCGCTTCTCCAGCTCCTCCTGGAAGCGGCCCGACATCCACGACCGGATCGACTCGCCGTCCCGCCAGCCGTCCTGCTCGAACGGCACCCCGTCGGGCGAGGTCAGGATCCACAGGTGGTGCGGCACCCGCGCGTGGACGGCCTCGACGTCCGGCGCGGGCGCGCCGAGGTACCGCTCATGCCAGAGCGCGGTCGCGAACGCGTCGGTGTCGCAGACCAGCAGCGGCGAACCGGTGCGGGCGGCGGCGTCCTCCAGCGCGGCGTGCCGTTCGGCGATCGCGGTGAACTCGGCGGACTCCCAGGCCAGGTCGTCCAGCCACAGCGACGGGTCGGACGCGGCGCGGCGCGCGGCGGCGAGCTTCTCCTCGGTGAAGGTGCGTCCGTACTCCGGCACCCACCGCGTCGCCGCCCACACCCCGCCGCGTCCGGCGTAGTGCGCGGCGAGCGCGCGCGCCAGCGTCGTCGTGCCCGTCGACTCGGCGCCCGTGACCACGACGCGGCGCGCCAGGTACGCGCGGACGGGCGGCGACAGCCACTCCCACGCCGCCACCGGGTCCGCGCGGACGGCGGTGCCGCTGACCGGGAACCGCTCGCGCGGCGGGTCCACCGGCACGTGGACGGCGGAGAACCGCGCCGCCAGCTCGGCGCCGTACGGCTCGGAGCTGAACACCGCGTCCACCGGCGGGACGGCCACGCCGAGCCCCGACCGCAGCGCGAGCCCCGCCCGGAACGCCGCGACGTGCGCCGACCAGATCTCGTCCGACCCGTAGTCGATCTCCGCGTCGTCCACCACCGGGACGATCTCCACGTGCGGCTGCGGGTGCGCCTCCCGCAGCCAGGCGGCGCGCAGCGCGAGCGGGACGCTCTCCACGGTCGACGCGGCGACGACCACCGTCACCCGCGCGCACGCCGCGGCGGCCGTGTCGATCAGGTGGTGGTGTCCGGCGTGCGGCGGATAGAACTTGCCGATGACGAGCCCGTGCTCGCGGGTCATGCCGGCACCGGGGCCGCCTCCCGCCGCCGCAGGTCGCGGCGCCAGGCGACCAGGCCCGCGACGCACAGCGCGAGGAACAGCACGTAGAGGGCGCCGGTCAGCTTCAGCTCCTTGTAGAAGTACAGCGGGATGTAGATCAGGTCGGCGGTGATCCACAGCCACCACGACTCCAGCAGCTTGCGGGACTGCCCGTAGGTCGCGACGAGCGACAGCGCGGTGGTCAGCGCGTCCCAGAACGGGACGGTCGAGTCCGTCCAGGCCGACAGCATCCAGGTCAGCAGCGCCGTCCCGGCCGCTCCGGCGGCGGCGAGCGCGAACCACTCGGTGCGGGCGGTGCGCCGGACGGGCAGCTCGTCGCGCCCGTCGCCCGCGTAGAGCCACACCCACCAGCCGTACAGCTGGAGCACGACGTAGACGACCTGGAGCCCGGCGTCGGCGTACAGCCCGCCGTCCAGGAACACCAGCCCGAGCAGGACGACGTTGGCGATCCCGATCGGCCAGTTGAGGATGTTCTGCCGGACGACGAGCCAGACGTTCACCGCGCCGGTGGCGAAGCCGAGCAGCTCCGCCCACGTGGTGGGCACCGACCCGAGGTGGAACGCCGGATCCAGCAGGGGACCCAGCGGAACGTTGACCGCCATGCCGGCAATGATCACATGTCGTCAGAAAGACGACAAGTGGCGCGCGGCCCCGGTGACCTCCGCGATCACCGGAGCCACGCGCTCACGCTCGGCTCACCCCGTGGCTCAGGCCACGATCAGCAGCGGGTTCTGCAGCAGCTCGGCCAGGCGGGCGAGGAACTTCGCGGCCGTCGCGCCGTCGCAGGCGCGGTGGTCGACCGAGAGCGTCACCGCCATCCGCTTGCCCGGGACGACCTGCCCGTCGCGCACCACCGGCTCGTCGCGCACGGCGCCGACCGCGAGGATCGCCGCCTCCGGCGGGTTGATCACCGCGGAGAACGAGTCGACGCCGAACATGCCGAGGTTGCTGACGCTGAACGTGCCGCCGCTCATCTCCTGCGCGGACAGCTTCCCGTCGCGCGCCTTCCCGGCCAGCTCGCGGGTCTCCGCGCCGATCTGCGAGACGCTCTTGCGGTCGGCGTCCTTCACGACCGGGACGACCAGCCCGTCCGGGACCGCGACGGCGACGCCGACGTGCACCCGCTTGTGGAAGAGCAGGTTCTCCTCGGTGTAGGAGACGTTGACCTCCGGGTGCTCGCGCAGCGCCGTGGCCACCGCCTTCACGACCAGGTCGTTCACGCTGACCTTCGCCGGGGCGAGCGCCTCGTTGAGGGTGGCGCGGAACGCCAGCAGCGCCTCGGCGTCCACCTCCCGGTTGAGGTAGAAGTGCGGCGCGTTCTGCTTGCTCTCGGTGAGCCGCCGCGCCGCGACCTTGCGGAAGCGGTTGAGCGGGACGGCCTCGACGTCCGGGTCCTCGGCGGAGGGCCGGGCGGCGGGCTTGGCGGCGGGCGCCTGCGGGGCAGCGGCCGGCGCTGCGGCCGGGGCCGGGGCGGCGGGCTGCGCGCCGTCGCGGATCGCGGCCTCGATGTCGGCGCGGACGATGCGCCCGCCCGGCCCGGACCCGGTCAGCGACGCGAGGTCGAGGCCGTGGTCGCGGGCCAGCCGGCGCGCCAGCGGCGACGACGGCGGCCGGGACGCGCCGGTCTTGCGCCCCTCCGGGGCAGGTGCCGGGTGCGCGGCGGCCGGTGCGGGCACCGGCTCGGGCTCGGGCGCCGGCGCGGCGGCGGGCTGCGCGGGCTCGGCGGCCGGGGCAGGCTCGGCGGGCGCCGGGGCCGGTTCGGCCGCCGCCGCCTCTGTGCTCGCGCCGCCCTTCGGGGCGATCACCGCGATCGGCGCGCCGATCGCGGCGGTCTCGCCCTCGCCGACGAGGATCTTCTCGAGCACGCCGGCCTCGTAGGCCTCGTACTCCATGACCGCCTTGTCGGTCTCGATGTCCACCAGGACGTCGCCGACCGCCACCTCGTCGCCCGGCTGCTTCTGCCAGGAGCTGATGACGCCCTCCTCCATGGTGTCGGAGAGGCGCGGCATGAGGATCTCGGTCATCGGGCGGGCTCCAGCATCGGACGGCCGGTCGCGCGGAGCGTGTCGCGGACGGCGGTGAGCAGGGAGTCGGCGGACGGCAGCGCCGCCGACTCCAGGGACTTGGCGTAGGGCAGCGGCACCTCGGCCATCGCGACGCGGCGGACCGGCGCGTCCAGCCAGTCGAAGGCGCCCTCCTGGATCGTCGCGGCGATCTCCGCGCCGATGCCGTAGGTGAGCCAGTCGTCCTCGGCGACGACCGCGCAGCCGGTCTTGCGGACCGACTCGACGACGGTCGCGCGGTCCAGCGGGCGCAGGCTGCGCAGGTCGACGACCTCGGCGGACACGCCCTCGGCGGCGAGGGTCTCGGCGACCTCGGAGGCGACGCGCGCCATCCGGGAGTAGCCGATGATGGTGATGTCGGTGCCGGGGCGGGTGACGGCGGCGCGGCCGATCTCGGCGGGCTCGATCTCCTCGACGGGGGCCGGCAGCTCGCCCTTGGTGTTGTAGAGCGCGAGGTTCTCCAGGAACAGCACCGGGTCGTCGTCGCGGATCGCGGCCTTCAGCATCGCGGACGCCTCGGCGGGCGTGCTCGGCGCGACGACCTTCAGCCCGGGGATGAACGAGTAGAACAGCTCGACGTTCTGCGAGTGGGTGGCGCCGAGCTGCTGGCCGCCGCCGCCCGGGGTGCGGATCACCATCGGCACGCTGGCCTGGCCGCCGAACATGCCGTAGATCTTGGCGGCGTGGTTGACGATCTGGTCCAGCGCGAGCAGCGAGAAGTTGATCGTCATGATCTCCACGACGGGACGCAGGCCGAGCATGGCGGCGCCGATCGCGGCGCCGACGAAGCCCTCCTCGGCGATCGGGGTGTCGCGGACCCGCTTCGGCCCGAACTCCTTGAGCAGCCCTTCGGTGATCTTGTAGGAGCCCTCGAAGAGCCCGATCTCCTCGCCCATCAGGAAGACGTTCTCGTCGCGGAGCATCTCCGCGCGCAGCGTGTCCCGGAGCGCCTGGCGGTAAGTGACGGGTGCCATCAGCGTGCTCCTCAGGAACTGAATACCGGGTCGGCGGGCAGGCGGCGCAGCTCGCCCGGGACCGGGGTGGCGTAGGTGTAGTCGAACAGCGTGGAGACCTCGGGGGCCGGGCTCTCGTCGGCGAACGCGGCGGCGGCGTCGATCGCGGCGGTGACCTCGGCGTCGAGGCGGTCCCGGTCGTCGTGCGACAGGATCCCCGCCTCCTCCAGCTCCAGCGCCATCCGGGCGAGGGGGTCGGCGGCCTTCAGGGCCTCCTTCTCCTCCTTGGACCGGTAGCGGGCCGGGTCGACGACCGAGTGGCCCTTGAGCCGGGGGCTGACGGTCTCCAGCAGGTACGGCTTGCTCTCGGCGCGGGCGCGCTCGACGGCGACGCGCGCGGCGTCGCGGACGGCGACGACGTCGGTGCCGTCCACCCGGACGCTCTCCATCCGGTAGGCGGCGCCGCGCCGGTACAGCTCGGGCTCGGCGGCGGAGTGCTCCACGGTGGTGCCCATGCCCAGCCCGTTGTTGATCACGACGAAGACGACCGGGAGGTCCCAGAGGCCGGCGATGTTCAGCGACTCGTGGAACGCGCCGATCGCGGTGGTGCCGTCGCCCATGTGGCACATGACGACCTCGTCGCCGCCCTTGTAGGAGACGGCGAGGGCGGCGCCGGCCGCGAGCGGGACCTGCCCGCCGACGATGCCGTACCCGCCGAGCAGCCGCGCCTCGGCGTCGAACAGGTGCATGGACCCGCCCCAGCCCTTGGACACGCCGGTGGAGCGCCCGTAGAGCTCGGCCATCACGCGCTCGGCGGAGATGCCCTTGGCGAGGGCGTAGCCGTGCTCGCGGTAGTTGGTGAAGAGGTAGTCGGTGGGGCGCAGCGCGGCCATCAGGCCGACGACGGTCGCCTCCTCGCCGAGGTTCAGGTGGCAGTAGCCCCCGATCTTGGCCTCGGTGTAGGCGCGCGCGGCGCGCTCCTCGAAGCGGCGGATCAGCAGCATCTGGCGGTAGTACGCCACGAGCGTCTCGGCGCTCTCCGCCGGGCCGCCGGGCGCGGCGCCGTTCACCGCGCGCGCGGCACCGTTCTTCGCCGCGCCGGCCGTCGGCCCTGAGGCCTTGGTGCCGCGCGCTCTCCGGGTCGTGCGAGCCGGAGCGGCCTTGGTAGCTGACCGGGTGGTCTCAGCCATCGGCGACCTTCCTAAGTCCGGGGGAACGCCGTAGGATCGCCACGACGCTCACCGATCATCATTGATCAATGATCGATCATATTCGAGTCTATCTCCTCGGGCGTCAAGACTCACTTACCGTCGCCCCGTCTAATATTGGCTCCCGTGAACACGCCCGTCCCCGCCCAGCTGCTGCGCACCGGGCTCGCCGACCAGATCCGCGAGTTCATCGTGGAGGGCATCAGCTCGGGCCGGTGGGAGCCGGGCGAGCGCATCGTCGAGCGCCGCATCGCCACCGAGCTCGGCGTCAGCCAGGGGCCGGTGCGCGAGGCGCTGCGGCAGCTGGAGGCGCAGCGGCTGATCGAGTCGCTGCCGAACCGGGGCGCCCGCGTCCGCGCGTTCACCGAGCAGGACCTCGCCGAGATCTTCCCCGTCCGCGCCGGGCTGGAGCGCACCGCCGCCGAGCTCGGCATGGCGCGCATCGCCGGCTGCCTGGACGCGCTGGAGGAGCGCAACCGGCAGCTGAGCGAGGCGGCGCGCGGCGACGACCTGCACGAGCAGATGCGGCTCAGCATCGCCTTCCACCGCGAGATCGTCGAGGCGGCCGGCAACCGGCTGCTGTTCTCGGTGTGGGAGGGCCTCGGCATCGAGCTGTGGACGACGCTGTCGCTGCGGCTGCACCACACCGAGATCTACTCCAAGTCGGCCGAGCACGCCGAGCTGATCGAGGCGTTCCGCCGCCGCGACCCGCGGGCCCCGCAGCTGCTGCACGACCACGTCATGAACTACGCGCCGTAAGACGCCTGGCCGCTCACGCTCACTCCTGCTCGCGGTAGGCCTTGGTGAGCTGCGCCTCGGCGTCGTCGAGGTAGGAGCGCAGCTCCGCCTCGGCGGCCTCGACGTCACCCCGCCGCAGCAGGTCGCAGAGCCGCCGGTTGCGGGCGAGGTACGGCTCGTGGAACTCGCGCGGCGAGCCCATCTCGTGGAAGACCAGGCGCATCTCGGCCAGCAGGTGCCGGGTCATCTCGTCCACCCGGGGGCTGCCGACCAGCGCGGCGAGCGCCTGGTGGAAGCGGATGTCGGCGGTGCCGACCTGCTCCCACACGTCGTCCGCCGCGGCGCGCTCGCCGTCGGCCACGGCCGCCTCCACCCGCGCGAGCGCCCCGGGCGGGGCGGACGGCGCGCACCGCACGCCCTCGCACTCCAGGATCCGGCGGACCCGGTACAGGTCGGCGAGCCCCTCGGCGGTGACGCGGCGGACGAACACGCCCCGGTTGAACTCGTGCACGAGCAGCCGCTCGTTGATGAGCAGCCGGAACGCCTCGCGGACGGTGTTGCGGGAGACCTTGGCGGCGCGGCCGAGGTCCTCCTCGGGGAGCCGCTGGCCGGGGACGAGGCGGCCGTCGGTGATCTGCTCGCGGAGCAGGTGGGCGACGCGGTCGGCGGTGCTGTGCCGGCCGATGTCGTCCCGCGCCGCCGCGATGGTGTCCAGCCACGACTCCTGCGCCGGCATCGGCCCGTCCTCCCCGCGGTGGCGCGGCGCCGCCCGGGCGCGCGCGGAACTCGTCCGGGACCACCGTATCCCCTTCCGGGGAGAATTCCTCAACAAGGGGATTGAAGGATTGTTGAACAATCCTTACGCTGTCGGAAAGCCGACTCCCCGGAAGGGGCAGCCATGACGGAAACCACCCTCGACCACACGCCGGCCTCCCCGCCCACCTCGTCCCGCCGCGGCGCCCTCCTCGGCGCCATGTTCCTGATGGCCACGAGCGCCATCGGCCCCGGGTTCATCACCCAGACGACCACCTTCACCGCCAAGCTCGGCGCCGCGATGGCGTTCGCGATCCTGGTGTCGGTGCTGGTCGACATCGCGATCCAGCTCAACGTGTGGCGGATCGTCGGCGTCTCCGGACGGCGCGCCCAGGACCTCGGCAACTCGGTGGTGCCCGGCGGCGGCTACGCGCTCGCCGCCCTCGACGTCTTCGGCGGGCTGGTGTTCAACATCGGCAACGTGGCCGGCTGCGCGCTCGGGCTGAACGCGCTGCTCGGCCTCGACGTCAAGATCGGCGGCGCGCTGTCCGCGCTGGTCGCGATCGCGATCTTCCTGATCCGGCGGGCCGGCGTCGCGATGGACCGGATCGTGGTGGTGCTCGGCGCCGTCATGATCATCATGACGCTGTACGTGGCGGTGGAGTCGGGGCCGCCGATCGGCGACGCGCTCCGCCAGACCGTGGCGCCCGGGCAGGTCGACTTCCTCGTCATCACCACCCTCATCGGCGGGACCGTCGGCGGCTACATCACCTACGCCGGCGCCCACCGCATGATCGAGTCCGGGCTCACCGGGCCGGGCAACATCCGCGAGATCAACCGCAGCGCCATCACCGGGATCCTCGTCACCGGCGTGATGCGCGTCCTGCTGTTCCTCGCCGTGCTCGGCGTCGTCGCCGGCGGCGTCACGCTCGCCAAGGACAACCCCGCGCCGTCGGCCTTCCAGCACGCCGCCGGCGAGACCGGGCTGCGCGTGTTCGGCCTGATCATGTGGTCCGCCGCGATCACCTCGGTGATCGGCGCGTCGTACACCTCGGTGTCGTTCCTGGTGTCGTTCTCCGGCTGGATCGAGCGGCACCGCAACCGGCTCGTCGTCGCGTTCATCGTCGTCTCCACCGCCATCTACCTGGCGATGGGCACGACCCCGGCCAAGCTGCTGATCCTCGCCGGCGCGCTGAACGGGCTCATCCTGCCGTTCGGGCTGGCCGTGCTGCTGTGGGTCGCCGCCCGCCGCCGCGACCTGCTCGGCGGCTACCGGTACCCGGCCTGGCTCCTCGGCCTCGGCGTCGCGGCCTGGCTGCTGTCGCTGTACCTCGGCTGGAACGCGCTGTCGGGCATAGAAGACCTGTGGAACTGAGGGAACGGGTGCGGATCCTGCCGAACGGCGACCGGGCGCTGCTCGTCGAGCTGCCCGGTCCGGAGGCGACGCTCGGGCTGTACACGGCGCTGACCGCCGCCCCGCCGCGCGGCGTCGCCGACATCGTCCCGGCGGCCCGCACCCTGACCCTGCTGCTCGACCCGTCCGCCGACCCCGCCCGGGTCGCCGCCGCCGTGCGCGGCGCGCGGCCCGGCGCGGCGGCCGGGTCCGCGGCGGCCGTCGAGGTCCCCGTCGTCTACGACGGCCCGGACCTCGCCGAGGTCGCCGCGCTGACCGGGCTCACCCCCGACGAGGTCGCCGCCGCCCACACCGGCACGCCGTGGCGGGTCGCGTTCACCGGGTTCGCCCCCGGGTTCGGCTACCTGGACGGCGGCGACCCCCGGCTGGACGTCCCGCGCCGCGGCACCCCGCGGGTCCGGGTCCCGGCCGGCGCGGTCGGGCTCGCGGGCCGCTTCAGCGGCGTCTACCCGGTCGAGTCGCCGGGAGGCTGGCAGCTCATAGGGCGTACGGAGGCCGTCCTGTGGGACCTCGACCGGGACCCGCCCGCCCTGCTCAGGCCCGGGGTAAAAGTTCGTTTCGTCCGGAGGGAACCATGAAGCGGGGCCTGGACGTTCTCCAATCAGGACTCCTGGCAACCGTTCAGGATCTGGGACGTCCGGGTCACGCGGCGCTCGGCGTGGGGGTGGCGGGCGCCGCGGACCCGGATTCGTTCCGGCTCGCGAACCGCGCGGTCGGCAATCCCGAGGACGCCGCCGCCATCGAGGTCACGTTCGGCGGGCTCCACGTCCGGTCCCGTGGGGGAGCGTTCGCGGCCGTGACCGGAGCACCCGCGCCCCTCACCGTCGACGGCCGCGCCGTCGCCCCGTTCTCGGTCTTCCACGTGCCCGACGGCGCCGAGCTGCGCATGGGCACGCCGGCCACGGGCCTGCGCAGCTACCTCGCCGTCCGCGGCGGGATCGCGGTGCCGCCCGTCCTCGGCTCCCGCTCCACCGACACGCTGTCCGGCCTCGGCCCGGCCCCGCTCAAACCCGGCGACCTGCTGCCGGTCGGCCCGCCGCCGCGCGCGAACCCGCAGCTGGACGCCCTGCCGGTCGCGCCGCCGCCCGCACGGGACGTCGAGCTGCGCGCGATCCCCGGCCCCCGCGCCGACTGGCTCGCCCCCGGCGCCCTGGCCGCGCTGTTCCGCTCGCCCTACGAGGTGACCAGCGAGATCGACCGGGTCGGCATGCGGCTCGACGGACCCCGCCTGGAGCACGCCGGACGCGGCGAGCTGCCCAGCGAGGGCACCGTCACCGGCGCGCTGCAGGTCCCGCCGTCCGGGCTCCCCGTGCTGTTCCTCGCCGACCACCCGGTGACCGGCGGCTACCCGGTCATCGCGGTGGTCGTCTCCGCCGACGTCGGGCGCGCCGCGCAGGCGCGCCCCGGGCAGCGGCTGCGGTTCCGGCCGCATCCCGCGCCCCCGCTCGCAGGCCCGCGACCACCACAGGAGGGACCGTGACGAATCCGATCGACCCGGGCTCGCTCAGCCCGGACCAGGCCAGGGCGCTGTTCCGCGCCGGGCTGCGCGTCCCGACGGCCGGCTGGTGCTCCGGCTGGACGCAGGCGAACCTCATCGCCGTGCCCCGCGACCAGGCCTACGACCTGCTGCTGTTCGCGCAGCGCAACCCCAAGCCGTGCCCGGTGCTGGACGTCACCGAGCCCGGCGAGGCGTCCGCGTCGCTGTTCGCCGGCGACCTGCGCACCGACCTGCCCGGCTACGTCGTGTACGAGCACGGCGAGCCGGTCGCGGAGGTGCCCGACGTCACCGGGTACTGGCGCGACGACCTGGTGTCCTTCCTGATCGGGTGCAGCTTCACGTTCGAGGACGCGCTGCGCGAGGCGGGCGTCCCGGTCCGGCACATCGAGCAGGGCACCAACGTCCCGATGTACCGGACGAACCGGATGTGCCGCCGCGCCGGAGAGTTCGGCGGCCCGCTGGTCGTGTCGATGCGGCCCGTCCCCGCCGCGCAGGTCGCCGACGCCGTCCGCGTCACGGCGCGGTACCCGTCCGTGCACGGCGCGCCCGTGCACGTCGGCGACCCGCTGGAACTCGGCATCGACGACCTGGACGCGCCCGACTTCGGCGACCCGGTGGAGGTCCGGGTGGACGAGATCCCGGTGTTCTGGGCGTGCGGGGTGACGCCGCAGGCCGCGGTCATGGCGTCCCGCCCGAAGCTCGCGATCGGCCACGCGCCCGGGCACATGGCGATCACCGACGTCCGCGACACCCGGTACCTCGTGCCCTGAGTCCGGCATAGGCTGCCCCCATGCCCGAGATCGTCGCCCCGGGCGACCGGCTCGGGGAGCGCTACCTCCTGGAGGCGCCGCTGGGCGCCGGCGGGATGGCCACCGTCTGGCGCGCCACCGACCAGGTCCTGGACCGCGCCGTCGCGGTGAAGGTCCCGGCGGACGGCTGGCCGGAGGAGCTCGGCCGCCGGCTCCGCCAGGAGGCCAAGGCCGCCGCCGGCCTCGCCCACCCGAGCATCACCGGCGTCTACGACTACGGCGAGGACGACATCACGCCGCGGACGGGCCGGTTCGCGCAGCGGCGGCGCGTCCCGTACGTGGTGATGGAGCTGCTCGACGGCGAGACCCTCGCGGCGCGGCTCGCGCGCGGCCCGATGCCCTGGCGGGAGGCGGCCGGGGTGTGCGCGCGGATCGCCGACGCGCTGGCCGCCGCGCACGCCGCCGGGGTCGTGCACCGCGACATCAAGCCCGCGAACGTGTTCCTGACGCCGGTCGGGGTGAAGGTCCTCGACTTCGGCATCGCGTTCACCGGGACGTCCGAGGGGCCGGTCCTCGGCACCCCCGCCTACGTCGCCCCCGAGCTGCTCGCGGGCGCCGAGCCGGGGCCGTCCGCCGACGTGTTCTCGCTCGGCGTCGTGCTGAACCAGGCCCTGACCGGCGAGGCCCCCGCACCGGTCGTCGGCGCGCTGCCGGACGGCGTCCCCGCCGAGGTCGCGGAGCTGTGCCGGCGCTGCCTGGACGAGGACCCCGGCGCGCGTCCGGCGGCGCCGGAGGCGGCCCGGATCCTCGCGGACGCGGCGGGCGTGCAGCTCGCCCCGTTCCCGCAGCACGCCGAGGCGGCGGCCGTCGGCGGTGGCGAGCATCCACCGACGCGCGTGCTGGACGAGCCGCTCCCGGAGCCGTCCGGCGACCCCACATCGAGCGAGCCCGCGCCGGGCGCGCCGCCGCCCGGCGCGCAGGCCGGCGGCGTGCAGGCGGGCGGCGGGCCGGGGCCGTCGCGCAGGCCGCTGGTCATCGCGGGCGCGGCGGTCGGCGCGGTCGGCCTGGCGGCGCTGCTGATCGGCGTGCTCACCCCGGACTCCTCGCCGAACGCCGGCGGTCCGCCGAAGGCGCCCGCCCCGTCCGGGACCAGCGCGACCGCCGCGGTCACCGCGTGCTCGGTGGCGTACCGGATCGACGGGTCGTGGCCGCAGGGCTTCCAGGCGACGGTGCGGATCACCAACCTCGGGACGGCCGCGATCGACGGGTGGCGGCTGGGCTTCGCCTTCCCCGACGGCCAGTCGATCACGCAGGTGTGGAACGCGGGTCAGCAGCAGGACGGCGCGTCGGTGACGGTCACCGCGGCGGACTGGAACCGGTCGATCCCGCCGCGCGGGACGGTCGAGTTCGGGTTCCTCGGCAGGCAGGACGGGGGGAACGGGCGGCCGTCCCGGTTCACCCTGAACGGCGTGGAGTGCCGCTAGGCCCGGCCCGCAGTGGGAGCGCTCCCAGAAAGTTCCCGCAGTTCAGCGCCCATTTTCACCGCCCGACACCGATCGCCCTATTGTGCGGCGGCTTCCCGAGGGCTTAGCATCCCCGTCAATCGAAGCGCTTCGACAACCCGCTTCGACACCCCATCGATCCGACCTCCCGGTCCCACCCCCGCGAAGGATCCCCCATGTTCAAGGCAGGCAGGAGCGCGGCGCTGCTCGCCGCCCTCGCCGCCGCGGCCCTGTCGCTGTCCGCCTGCGGCGGCGACGGCGGCGGCTCCGACGGCAAGGTGCTCAAGCTCTGGCACTACGAGGCCCCCGACAGCGCCATGGGCGCGGCGTGGAACGAGGCGATCAAGGAGTTCGAGGCCGCCCACCCCGGCGTGAAGGTGAAGTTCGAGGAGAAGGGCTTCGAGCAGATCCAGAAGACCGCGCCGATGGTCCTCAACTCCAAGGACGCCCCCGACGTCCTGGAGTACAACAAGGGCAACGCCACCGCGGGGATGCTGTCCAAGCAGGGCCTCCTCCAGGACCTCACCCCCGAGGTCACCAAGCGCGGCTGGGACAAGCTGATCAGCCCCGGCGTCCAGGTCACCGCCAAGTACGACGCCAAGGGCACCATGGGCGGCGACAAATGGTACGGCGTCCCCAACTACGGCGAGTACCTGCAGGTCTACTACAACAAGGACCTGTTCAAGAAGTACGGCGTCCAGATCCCGACGACGTTCGCCGAGCTGACCGCCGCGATGGACAAGTTCGTCGCCAAGGGCGTCACGCCGCTGACCAACGCGGGCGCCGAGTACATGGCGCAGCAGTTCGTCTACCAGCTCGCCCTCGACAAGGCGCCCGACCGCTCGTGGGTGGACGCCTACCAGCGCTACACCGCGAAGCCGAACTTCAAGGACGCCGCCTGGACGGCCGGCGCCACCACCTTCGCCGACTGGGTGAAGAAGGGCTACATCGCCAAGAACTCGGTGAGCCAGAAGGCCGAGGACGCGGGCGTCGCGTTCATGGGCGGCAAGTTCCCGATGATGTTCTCCGGGTCCTGGTGGTTCGGCCGGGTCGCCAAGGAGGCCAAGTTCGACTGGGAGACCTCCGTCTGGCCCGGCGCGAAGATGACGCTCGGCTCCAGCGGCAACCTGTGGGTCGTCCCCAAGGGCTCGAAGAACAAGGACCTCGCCTACGACTTCATCGACATCACGATGAAGAAGAAGGTCCAGAACATGCTCGGCAACCTCGGCGGCATCCCCGTCGCGGCCGACCCGTCGGCGATCACCGACCCGAAGGTGAAGAAGCTCACCGACGACTTCACCACGCTGGCGCAGAACAATCAGCTCGCGTACTACCCGGACTGGCCGGTCTCCGGCTTCTACGACGCCTGGGTCGCGCAGACCCAGAAGATCATGAACGGCAGCGCGCCCGGCGACGCGCTCGGCGCGCTCCAGAAGACCTACGACGACGGCCTGCCGAAGTGACGACGCACCACGAGGCCCGGAAGGGACGCGGCGCCGCCACCGGCGCCGCGTCCCGCCCGGACGGCCGGGGGAGGGCGCGCGAGCAGCTCGCCTACCTGCCGTACCTGATCCCCGGGCTGCTGCTGTTCGCCGCCGTCATCGGCGTGCCGTTCCTGATGAACGTCGGGACGAGCTTCACCGACTGGTCCGGCGTCGGCAGCCCGTCCTGGGCCGGTCTCGGCAACTACCGGGAGCTCGTGAAGGACGGGGAGTTCTGGGCCTCGTTCCGGCACAACGTCCTGGTCATCGTCGGGATGGCGATCGTCCCGACCGCGATCGGGCTGGTGCTGGCGGCGGCCCTCACCGACCTGATCGACCGGCACTTCGGGCCGCGCGCCGCGTCGGTCCTGCGCGCCTGCCTGTACCTGCCGCAGGTGCTGCCGGTCGTCATCGCGGGCGTCGTGTGGAGCTGGCTGCTCGCGCCGGACAACGGCGCGGTGAACACGCTGCTGAAGGACGTCGGGCTCGGCTCGCTCGCGCACGACTGGCTCGGCGACCCGTCCACCGCGCTGTGGTCCGTCCTCGGCGTCATGGTGTGGATGCAGATCGGGTTCCCGCTCGTGGTGTTCATGTCGGGGCTCCAGCGCGTCGACCCGTCGCTGTACGAGGCGGCGGAGATCGACGGCGCGACGTGGGCGCGACGGTTCCGGCACATCACGATCCCGCAGATCCGCCCGGAGATCTTCGTCGTGCTGCTGTGGACGACGATCGCGGCGCTCAAGGCGTTCCCGCAGATCTTCGTCCTGACGAAGGGCGGGCCGGGCGGCGCCACGAACGTCCCGTCGTACTACTCCTACGTCAACTTCTTCGAGAAGTCCGACGTCGGCTACGGCTCGGCGATCGCGACCGTGCTGACGCTCGTCATCATCGCGCTCACCGTCGTCTTCCTGCGGCTGCAGGGACGTGACCTGGGGGAGGAGCGATGACCGTGACGATGACCAAGCCGGGCGCGCCGGCGCGCGACCGGCAGGGCGCCCCGCGGCGGAGGCGCCGCCGCGGCCCGTCCGCCTACGCGGTGCTCGTCGCGCTGGCGGCGCTGGCCGGGATCATGCTGATCCCGTTCCTGGTCGTGGTGTTCAACGCGCTGAAGACGCCGCAGGAGTACACGTCCAAGGGGCCGCTCGCGCCGCCGTCCGGGCTGAACTTCGACGCGATCAGCGACTTCTGGGACCGCGTCGACTTCGGGCACGTGCTGTTCAACAGCGTCCTCGTCAGCGGCTCGGTCGCGGTGCTCGCGGTCCTGCTGTCGGTGTTCAACGCCTACGCGCTCGGCATCGGCCGCATCAAGGGCCGCATCTGGCTGCTCGCGCTGCTGCTGCTGGCGAACACGCTGCCGCAGGAGGCGCTCGTCTACCCGCTGTACTACCTGGCGAAGCAGTTCGGCATCTACGACACCCGGCTCAGCGTGATCATCGTGTTCACGGTGGTGCAGAGCGCGTTCGGCACCTACCTGCTGTCGTCGGTGATGTCGGCGTTCCCGCGGCCGCTGCTGGAGGCGGCCCGCATCGACGGCGCGAACCGCTGGCAGATCCTGTGGCGGGTGGTCGTCCCGGTCGTCCGGCCGACGCTGAGCGTGCTGCTCGTCTTCTTCTTCGTGTGGACGTGGAACGAGTTCCTCATCCCCATGGTCTTCCTCATCTCCAACGAGAACCAGACGGTCTCCGTCGCGCTCGGCGTGCTGCAGGGACAGCGCCTCATGGACGCCACCATGTCCAGCGCCGCCGCGCTCCTCGGCCTCCTCCCGACCGTCGTGTTCTTCCTCATCTTCCAGCGCACCCTGTCGCGCGGACTGACTGCGGGGGCAATCAAGTAATGAAGTTCAGTGACGGCTACTGGATGATGCGCGAGGGTGTGCACGCCGTTCATCCGGTGGAGGTCCTCGACGTCGCGGAGGGGCCCGGCTCGTTCTCGGTGCAGGCGCCCGTCCAGCGGATCCGGCACCGGGGCGACCTGCTCAAGGGCCCCGTGGTGACGATCGACTGCGCCTCGCCGATGCCGGACGTCATCGGCGTCACCATCACCCATTTCGCGGGGGAGCGGCGGCGCGGCCCGGAGTTCGAGCTCGCCGCCGAGCAGGCGGGCGAGGTGCGCGTCGACGACGAGGCGGCGACGCTGACGTCCGGCGCGCTGACGGTGCGGGTGAAGCGCGGCGGGGAATGGGGTGTCGACTTCCTCGCGGGCGGACGGCGGCTGACCGGAACGGCGCCGAAGTCGACGGCCGTCATCGACACCGACGACGGCGGCCATTACGTGCGCGAGCAGCTCGACCTCGGCGTCGACCATTTCGTGTACGGGCTCGGCGAACGGTTCGGGCCGCTGGTGAAGAACGGCCAGTCCGTCGACATCTGGAACGCCGACGGCGGCACCGCCAGCGAGCAGGCGTACAAGAACGTGCCGTTCTTCCTGACGAACGCGGGCTACGGCGTCTTCGTCGACCATCCCGGGCACGTGTCGTTCGAGGTCGCCTCCGAGGCCGTCGCGCGGACGCAGTTCAGCGTCGCGGGCCAGTCGATGCGGTACTTCGTCATCTACGGGCCGTCGCCGCGGGAGATCCTGCGCAAGTACACGGCGCTGACGGGGCGTCCGGCGCGGCTGCCGGACTGGTCGTTCGGGCTGTGGCTGTCCACCTCGTTCACCACCGACTACGACGAGGCGACGGTCTCCTCGTTCATCGACGGGATGGCGGAGCGCGACCTGCCGCTCAGCGTGTTCCATTTCGACTGCTTCTGGATGCGCGAGTTCCAGTGGTGCGACTTCGAATGGGACCCGCGGGTGTTCCCGGACCCGGCGGGGATGCTGCGCCGGCTCAAGGAGCGCGGGCTGCGGATCTGCGTCTGGATCAACCCCTACATCGGGCAGCGCTCACCGCTGTTCGCGGAGGGCCGCGCCCGCGGCTACCTGCTGACCAGGCCGGACGGCGACGTCTGGCAGTGGGACAAGTGGCAGCCCGGCCTCGCGGTGGTCGACTTCACCAATCCCGAGGCGCGGGAATGGTACGCGGCGAAGCTCGAAGCGCTCATGGACATGGGCGTCGACTGCTTCAAGACCGACTTCGGCGAGCGCATCCCGACCGACGTCGTCTACCACGACGGCTCCGACCCGGAACGCGCGCACAACTATTACACCTACCTCTACAACCAGACCGTCTTCGAGCTGCTGCGCAAGAAACGCGGCGAGGGCGAGGCGGTGGTGTTCGCCCGGTCCGCGACGGCCGGCGGGCAGCGTTTCCCGGTGCACTGGGGCGGCGACTGCGAATCGACGTTCGAGGCGATGGGGGAGAGCCTTCGCGGGGGCCTTTCCCTCGGCCTGTCGGGGTTCGGGTACTGGAGCCACGACATCGGCGGGTTCGAGGGGACGCCCGATCCGGCGCTGTTCAAGCGGTGGATCGCGTTCGGGATGCTGTCCTCGCACAGCCGCCTGCACGGAAGCCATTCCTACCGGGTGCCGTGGCTGTTCGACGACGAGTCGGTGGACGTCCTCCGCGACTTCACGAAACTGAAGATGCGGCTGATGCCCTACCTTTCGGCGGCGGCGCGGCAGGCGTACGGCGAGGGCCTGCCGATGATGCGGGCGATGGTCCTGGAGTTCCCGGACGACCCGGCCTGCACGCACCTCGAACGCCAGTACATGCTCGGCGACGACCTGCTCGTCGCGCCCGTGTTCTCGGCGGACGGCGGCATCTCCTACTACGTCCCGGACGGCGTGTGGACGCATTACCTCACCGGTGAACGGGTGCACGGCGGACGGTGGGTGAAGGAACGGCACGGATTCGGCAGCGTGCCGTTGCTGGCCCGTCCCGGCGCGGTCATTCCCGAGGGCTCGGTGGACGACCGTCCCGACTACGACCACGCCGACGGCGTGACGCTGCGCGTCTACGAATCATTCGACGGGATGGACGTCCTCACGCAGATCGGCGAAACGTCTTTCACCACCGTGCGGAACGGTGCGACGCTGCGGGTGACCGGTGCGGGCGCCTGGAACGTTCTCCTAGTGAACGCGCGCGTCGCGGCGGTGGACGGAGGCGAGGCGTCCGCCCATCCGCAGGGAGTCCTGGTGAAGGCCGCCGGCGGCGAACTCGTCATCACCCTGGAAGAGGAGAACTGATGGGCTTCCCTGAGGGGTTCCTGTGGGGCGCGGCGACCGCGTCCTACCAGATCGAGGGCGCCGCGGCCGAGGACGGCCGCACGCCGTCCATCTGGGACACCTTCAGCCGCACGCCGGGAAAGGTGCTGAACGGCGACACCGGCGACGTCGCCACCGACCATTACCACCGGTGGAAAGAGGACGTCGCGTCGATGGCGCGGCTCGGGCTCGGCGCTTACCGGTTCTCCCTTTCCTGGTCCCGCGTCCTGCCGGAGGGGAAACCGAACCAGAAGGGTTTCGACTTCTACTCCCGGCTCGTCGACGAGCTCCTCGAACACGGGATCTCGCCCGTCGCGACCCTGTACCACTGGGACCTCCCGCAGGAGCTGGAGGACGCGGGCGGCTGGCCGGAGCGCGACACCGCCCGCCGCTTCGCCGACTACGCCGAGCGCGCCGGCCGGGTCCTCGGCGACCGCGTCGACACCTGGACGACGCTGAACGAGCCGTGGTGCTCGGCGTTCCTCGGCTACGCCGCGGGCGTCCACGCGCCCGGCCGCACCGACCCGGCGGACGCGCTCGCCGCCGCGCACCACCTCAACCTCGCGCACGGCCTGGCGGTCCGGGCGCTGCGCGGCGTCGTGTCGCCGTCCGCGCGGCACTCGGTCACCCTCAACCTGCACCACCTGCGGGGCGACGCCGAGGCCGTGCGGCGGGCCGACGCGGTCGCGAACCGGATCTTCCTCGACCCGATGCTCGGCCGCGGCTACCCCGCCGACCTGCTCGCCGACACGGCGGAGATCACCGACTGGGCGTTCGTCCGGGACGGCGACGCCGACGTGATCGCCGCGCCGCTCGACGTCCTCGGCGTCAACTACTACTCGCCGACGCTCGTCCGGGTGTGGGACGGGACGTCGCCGCGCGAGAACGACGACGGCCACAAGCGGGGCGCGGCGACGCCGTTCGTCGGCTGCGAGGGCCTGGAGTTCGTGCGGCAGCCCGGCCCGTACACGGCGATGGGCTGGCCGATCGACGCGTCCGGGCTGGAGGAGCTGCTGCTGCGGCTGCACCGCGAGTACCCGGACGTGCCGCTGATGATCACCGAGAACGGCGCCGCGTTCGACGACGAGGTGGTGGACGGCCGGGTCCGCGACGAGCGCCGCATCGCCTACCTGCGCGACCACATCGCCGCGGCTCGGCGCGCCTGCGACGCGGGCGCCGACCTGCGCGGGTACTTCGCCTGGTCGCTGCTCGACAACTTCGAGTGGGCGTACGGCTACGACCGGCGCTTCGGGCTGATCCACGTCGATTACGGCACGGGCGAACGAACCTGGAAGGACAGTGCGTTCTGGTACCGCGACGCGATCTCCGCGCCGCTAGCATCGGACGCCCAGTGAACCGCTCGACGACGGGACGGTCCGTGGTCAAGATCACCGACGTGGCGCGGCACGCCGGGGTGTCCCCGAGCACGGTGTCCTACGTGCTGAGCGGCAAGCGCACGATCTCCGAGGAGACCCGGCGGCGGGTCCGCGACAGCATCCGCGAGCTCGGCTACCGCCCGCACGCCGGCGCCCGCGCGCTGGCGAGCAGCCGGTCCAACGTCCTCGCGCTGATGATCCCGCTGCGCTCGGGCATCGCGGTGCCCGTCGTCATGCAGTTCGCGATGTCGGTGGTGACCGCCGCGCGGCGGCACGACCACGACGTCCTGCTGCTGACCCAGGAGGAGGGCGAGGACGGCCTGAGCCGCGTCGCCGACAGCGCGCTCGTGGACGCCCTCATCGTGATGGACGTCCAGATGGAGGACCCGCGGCTGCCGCTGCTGCGCTCCCTGGACCGGCCGAGCGTGCTCATCGGCTTCCCCGCCGACGCGGGCGACCTGACCTGCATCGACCTGGACTTCCACGCGGCCGGCGCGGTCTGCGTGGAGCATCTGGCCGGGCTCGGGCACCGCGAGGTCGCGCTGATCGGCTCGCCGCCCGAGGTGTACGCGCGGCGGACCGGGTTCGCGCAGCGGGTCGCGGACGGGTTCGGCGCGGCCGTCCGCGAGCACGGGCTCGCCGGCGGCGTCCACCCGTGCGAGGCGACCCCGGAGGCGGCCCGCGCGCTGGTCGCCCGGCTGCTCGCCGAACGTCCCGGGCTGACCGGGATCCTCGTCCACAACGAGCCGGTCGTGGACACGGTGGTGCGGGCGCTGCGCGCGAACGGGCGCGCCGTCCCGCACGACGTCTCGGTCGTCGCGATCTGCCCGGACGAGATGGCCGAGCACGCCGAGCCGCCGCTGTCGGGCGTCGCGATCCCGGCCCAGGAGGTGGGCGGGCGCGCGGTCGAGCTGCTGATGGGCAAGCTCGACGGCGCGGACGTCCCGGCCGCGACGCTGCTGCCGCCGACCCTGACCCCGCGCGCGAGTTCCGCCCCGGCACCGCGCTGACCGTCCCGCCCCGCCGGACCCGAAGGAGGCATGCGTCCGGGCCCGCGCGGCCCGGTTGTCGAAGCGCTTCGACAGTACGTACTCGGGGGACGAGCCACAGAGGAGAACAGGTGCACACCACCCGCCCCACCCCCCGCTTCCCCGCCCGGCGCCGCCGGGCCCTGTCCCTCGCCGTCGCCGCCGTGATCGCGGCGCCGGCCGCCGTGACGGCGGTCCCCGCCGCGTCGGCCGCCGAGACCTACCCGTTCCGCGATCCGCGGCTGTCCGTCGACGCCCGCGTCAAGGACCTGCTCGGACGGCTCACCACCGACGAGAAGGTCTCGCTGCTGCACCAGTACGAGCCGGCGATCCCGCGCCTCGGGATCAAGCGGTTCAAGACCGGCACCGAGGCGCTGCACGGCGTCGCGTGGTCCACCGACGTCAACGCGTCCGGCGCCGTCCGGACCGCGCAGGGCACGGTGTTCCCGCAGTCGGTCGGCCTCGGCGCCACCTGGGACCCGGCGCTGATGAAGCAGATCGGGTCGGCCGTCGGCGACGAGGCCCGCGGCTACAACACCATCGATCCCGATGTGTGGGGCCTGCAACTGTGGGCGCCCGTCGTCAACTTGCTGCGCGACCCGCGCTGGGGACGCAACGAGGAGGGCTACTCCGAGGATCCGCTGCTCACCGGCCTGCTCGCCACCGCCTACGGCAAGGGCATGCAGGGCGACGACCCCGATCACCTCAAGGCCGCGCCCGTCCTCAAGCACTACCTCGCCTACAACAACGAGATCCGCCGCGACCAGACGTCGTCCAGCGTGCGGCCCCGCGTTCTGAAGGAGTACGACGAGGTCCCGTTCAAGCTGCCGCTCCAGCAGGACGCCGCGACCGGTCTGATGACCTCCTACAACCTGGTCAACGGACGCCCGGCGACCGCGTCGCCGCTGGTCAACGACGCGCGGAAGTGGAGCGGCAGGACGCTGCTCAACGTCACCGACGCGGGCGCGCCCAACAACCTCGTCGGCTCCGAGCAGTACTACCCGGACCTGCCGACCGGCGACGCCGCCACCATCAAGGCCGGCGTCGACAGCTTCACCACCGACGACACCAACTCGTCCATCACCGTGAACGCGGTCAAGACGGCCCTGGCGAAGGGCCTGCTCAGCGAGGCCGACCTCGACCGCGCCGTCGGCGACATCCTCAGCGTCCGCGTCCGGCTCGGCGAGTTCGACCCGGGCGGCGGCACGTACGGGAAGATCACGAAGGACGTCATCGACAGCCCCGCCCACCGCGCCCTCGAACGCAAGGCCGCGACCGAGCAGATGGTGCTGCTCAAGAACCAGAACAAGGCGCTGCCGCTCGCGTCCGGCAAGAAGGTCGCCGTCGTCGGCCCGCTCTCGAACACCCTCTACACCGACTGGTACTCCGGCTCGCTGCCGTACAAGGTCACGCCGCTGGACGGCATCAAGGCCAAGGCCGGCGCGGGCAACGTCGCGTCCAGCGAGGGCGTCGACCGCATCGCCCTCAAGGACGTGAAGACCGGCAAGTACGTGGCGGGCGGCACCACCGCCGCCGGGGCCGTCCTCAAGACCGGCCCGGCGACCGCCGACGCGTCCACCCAGTTCGACGTGTTCGACTGGGGCCAGGGCATCGTCACGCTGCGCTCCGCCGCCAACGGCAAGACCGTCGGCATCCACTCCGGCAACACCTTCGCCAACGACCAGGACCAGCCGAACGGCTGGTTCGTCCAGCAGATGTTCAAGCTGGAGAAGCAGCCGGACGGGAACTACCTCCTGCGCTACGCGGGCTACGAGAAGGCCTACGACTGGGCCGACCCGACCAAGATCTACGTGAAGGTCCAGGACGACGGCACGCTCGTCCTCACCACCAAGGACGACGCCAGCGCCTTCGCCAAGGACGTCGTCAACAGTGGCGTCGACTCGGCCGTCAAGGCCGCCGCCGGCGCGGACACCGCCGTCGTCGTGGTCGGCAGCATGCCGTTCATCAACGGCCGCGAGGACCACGACCGCACGACGATGGCCCTCGCCGAAGGCCAGGAGGAGCTCATCAAGGCCGTCCGCAAGGCCAACCCGAACACGGTCGTCGTCGTGGAGAACAGCTACCCGACGACCCTGACCTGGGAGCAGTCGAACGTCCCGGCCATCCTGTGGACGAGCCACGCCGGCGCCGAGACCGGCAACGCCCTCGCGTCCGTCCTGTTCGGCGACGAGAGCCCGTCCGGGAAGCTGCCCCAGACCTGGTACCGCTCCGAGAGCGACCTGCCCGACATCCTCGACTACGACATCATCAAGTCCGACCGCACCTACCTGTACTACAAGGGCAAGCCGCTCTACCCGTTCGGCTATGGCCTCACCTACACCACGTTCCGGTACGGCGAGCCGAAACTCAGCAGCCATTCACTGGCCGGGGGCAAGACCCTGACCGTCACCGTCCCGGTCACCAACACCGGCAAACGGGCCGCGGACGAGGTCGTCCAGCTCTACACGCACCAGCGGACGTCCCGCGTGAAGCAGCCCGTCGAGCAGCTGCGCGCCTTCCAGAAGGTCCATCTCGCCCCCGGCAAGACGGCCTCGGTGACGCTCCGCGTGAACGCGTCCGACCTCGCGACCTGGGACGTCACCCGCGGCAAGTGGACGCTGGAGACCTCCAAGCAGGACGTGCTCATCGGCTCGTCGTCGACCGACATCCGGCAGCGGGCCACGGTCGACGTCCACGGCGAGCGCGTCCCCGCCCGCGACCTCACCCGCACGACCCGCGCCGCCGACTTCGACGACCAGAACGCCGTCCAGCTCGTCGACGAGTCGAAGGCCGCAGGTGACGCGGTCGCCGGCACCGGAGGCTCCTGGCTCGCCTTCAAGGACTCGGCCCTGAGGAACGGCAGCCTCACCCTCCGCGCCGCCAACGCGGCCGCGGGCGCCACCACCGTCCAGGCGCGCCTGGACAGCCCGACCGGGCCCGTGGCCGCGACCTTCACGATCCCGTCCACCGGCGACAAGTACACCTACAAGGACGTGACGGCCGCCCTGCACGCCACCGGCCGCCACGACCTCTACCTCGTCTTCACCGGCGAGGCCCGCCTCTCCACCCTCACCCTCCACTGACCGAAGGCCCCCGCCCCGCCCCACCCGGGGCGGGGCGCTGGCGTCTCAGGAGCGGCGATGCGAGAGGGCTTGCGCTCCTCAGTTAGTTCCATTAACTTGAAGTTAATGAGATTAACCGAGCAAGGGGAGAGTGACATGGCCTCCATCACCGCCGCGCCGCGCAAGGGGCTGCTGAGCGTTCCGGGCGTCGCCGGGATCGGGTTCGCGCTCTCGTGGGCGGCCGGGCTGTCGGTCCCGGTGCCCGCGCCCGGGTTCGGCGCGAGCGGGAGCGAGATCGTCGGCGGCTACGCGGGGCACGGGGCCGCGCTGACGGTGCAGTTCCTGCTCACCGAGGGGCTGCCCGCGGCCGCGCTCGTGCTCGTCCCGCTCGCGCTCGGCCGGGCGGCCCGGTGGTCGCGGGCCGGGCGGATCGCGGCGGGCGCCGGGCTGGTGGCGGCGGTCATCTCGCTCGTCCAGTTCGCGATCGGGCTGGCGCTGGTCGCCACGTCGACGCCGGGGACCGCGCACGCGCTGCTGGAAGCGCTCAACCGCGCGGACGGCGTCAAGATGTTCTTCCTCGCGGCCGTCGGCGCCGCGGGCGCGCTGGCCGGGGCGCTCCCGCGCTGGCTGGAATGGACCGGGTTCGCGCTGGCCGCCGCCATCGCCGGCTCCGGCATCGGGTACGCGCTGCTGCTCACCGGCGTCGCTACGCTGGCCTACGTGTCGCTGCCCCTGCTGATCCTCTTCGTCACCGGCGCCGGTGTCGCCCTCGCCCGGAAGGCCCGGTAGGGCGTGCCGCGCGCGGGTCTGACCCCGGAGCGGGTCGTCAAGGTCGCCGCGGAGGTCGCCGACGAGACGGGCCTCGAACGGCTGACCCTCGCGGCCGTCGCGAAGCGGTGCGGGGTGTCGCTGCCCGGGCTGTACAAGCACGTCGACGGGCTGGACGCGGTCAAGCGCGGCATCGCGATGCTGGCCGTCGAGGAGATGACGGCGCGGCTCGCGGCGGCCGTCGCGGGCGTCACCGGGCGGGAGGCGCTCGCGGAGCTGTCGGCCGCCTACCGCGGCTACGCCGCCGCGCATCCCGGACGGTACGCCGCGAGCGTCCGGGCCCCGGCACCCGGCGACGCGGAGCACGAAGCGGTCTCCGACCGGGCGATCGCCGTCATCACGTCCGCGTTCAGGGGCTACCGGCTCGAGGGCGGCGACCTGGTCCACGCGATCCGCATGTGGCGGATCGCCTGCCACGGGTTCGCGTCGCTGGAGCGGGACGCGGCCTTCGGCCTGCCGGAGTCCCTGGACGAGACCTTCACCCGCATCATCGACGCCCTGGACGAAGCCTTCCGCTCATGACGGCAGCACGCCGCGCCTCATTGGGGAGCGGCGGGGCGGAGGTGTGCGGGGAGGGTGTCGGGGCGGCGCAGGTGGTGGGCCACATTGCCGACGAGTTCCAGGGTGATGCGGCGTTCGGCGAAGCGCCACGCGCCGTCGCGCAGCTCGAAACGGTCGTCGTAGCGGCCGGCGCAGATCGCCTGGAAGGGTAGGTCCGGCGTGGCCTGCATGACCGTGAAGTACGACTTGGCCGTGGCCACCGGGCCGTCCAGCTCGATGGCGACGTTGGTCGTGACGTGCTTGGTGCGGGGCGTACCGTCGTCGTACAGGATGATCGTCTTCTCGAACATCCGCGCCACCGCGCCGCCGGTCAGGGCGCCGCCGCTGCCGGCGAAGTCGCCGTGCGCGAACAGCGCGCCGATCGCGGCGAAGTCACCGCGGTCGACGGCCTCGGCGTAGGCGAAGATCAGATTCCGGACGGCCTGGTCGGCCGGGAGGGCGTCGGGCCTGCGGGGTCTGTCGGGCATACGGGTCTCCTGACGGTGGGACGTCCGGCCATTCAAGCCGCGGCGCGCCGGGCCCCGTGGAACGGTCCCGCTCGGCGGGACTCAGGAGCAGGCGCGCACGTGCAGGTCGTGGACCTCGGCCTCCAGCGCGGGGACGGGCCCGTCCACCCGGATCCCGGGCACCACGTCCTGGATCGGGATCGCGTTGACCGGCGACGGCGGCACGCCCAGCGCGGCGCGCCACGCGCCCACCTGCGCGGAGGAGTGCACGTAGACGATGCGGCCGAGGCCGACCCAGCCGTGCGCGGCCGAGCACATCGGGCAGTGCTCGCCGGAGGTGTAGACGACGGCGGCGGCGCGCTCGTCCGGCGCCAGGTTCGCGGCGGCCCAGCGCGCGACCTCGAACTCCGGGTGCCGCGTCTGGTCGCCGCCGGCGGTGCGGTTGCGGTCCTCGAACAGGACCTCGCCGGACGCCGAGACCAGCACGGTGCCGAACGGCTCGTCCCCGCCGGCCAGCGCCTCGGCGGCCAGCGCGACGGCGCGCCGCAGGTGGACCAGCTCGTCTTCGGTCGGTTCGTATCCCATGGTCCTCGTCTCCGCGCCCGTCATGCCGAAGACGATCATACGCCGGACGGCGCGTCCCCGGTCGGCCCGCGGAGGCCGGCGGCGGGCCGAGATCTCGACGCGGCGCCAGGCTACGCGGACTCGCGGAGGACGAGGTGCGGGCGCATGATGACGACCGGGTCGGCGACGGCCTCGCCGCGGATCCGGGACACCAGCAGCCGCGCCATCGCCACGCCCATCTCCTCCGGCGACTGGTGCACGCTGCTGAGCGGCGGGTCGGCGAGCGGCGCGGCGGCCGAGTCGTCGAAGCCGATCACCGCGACGTCGTCGGGGACGCGCCGGCCGAGCCGGCGCAGCACCCGCAGCGTGCCGAGCGCCATCGGGTCGCTCGCGGCGAACACCGCGTCCACCGCGGGCTCGCCGGACAGCAGCCGCTCGGCGGCGGCGATGCCGGTGGCCTCGCCGAAGTCGCCGAACGCGACGTACTCCGGCAGCCCCGCCTCGCCGAGCGCCTCCCGGTAGCCGGCGAGCCGGTCGATGCCCACCCCCATGTCCTGCGGGCCGGCGATCGTCGCGATCCGGCGCCGCCCCCCGGCGATCAGGTGCCCGACGGCCTCGCGGGCGCCGAGCCGGTTGTCGACGTCGACGTAGCTGACCGGCGACAGCCCCGGCGGCCGGCCGCCGAGCACCGTCGGCACCCCGTTGGCCTCCAGCTTCGCGGGCAGCGGGTCCTCGGCGTGCAGCGAGGTCAGCAGCACCCCGTCGACGTGCTGGGTGGTCAGGTAGTGCTCGAGGCGCGCGTACTCGGCGGGGGAGCGGGCGAGCGCGAGCAGCAGCTGCAGGCCGGTGTCGCCGAGGCCGTTGCTGATCCCGCGGATGATCCCGGCGAAGTACGGCTCGCCGAACAGCCGCTGGTCGGACTCGGCGACCACCAGCGCGACCGTGTCGGTGCGCCGGGTGACCAGCGTGCGGGCCGCGCGGTTCGGCACGTACCCGAGCTCGTCGATCGCCTTCAGCACCGCCTGCCGGGCCCGCTCGCTGACCCGCGGCGACCCGTTGACCACCCGGGACACCGTGCCGCGGCCGACCCCGGCGCGCGCCGCGACCTCCTCCAGGGTCGGGCGCGTGCCCCTCTGCGTCATCAGGCCCCCTCCGTCGTTCCTGCGGCGTCGTCGCCGCCCCGCCGGGCCGCCGGCCAGCGGCGCGCCGGCCCGGCCGGCCGGGCGGGACCGCCCGGCCGGTGTGCCGATCTCCGCGGCGCGTCAGCCGCCCCCGGGCAGGCCGCCCCGCCGGATCACGTCCGAGTACCAGCGCGCGCTGTCCTTGGGCGTCCGGCGCTGCGTCGCATAGTCCACGTGAACCAGCCCGAAGCGCTTGGAGTAGCCCCAAGCCCACTCGAAATTATCCAGCAGCGACCATGTGAAATAGCCCGCCAGCGGGACGCCGTCGGCGATGGCGGCGTGGCACGCGCGCAGGTGCGCGTCGATGTAGGCGATGCGCCCCGCGTCGTGGACCGTGCCATCGCCGTCCGGCGTCTCGTCGTAGCCCGCGCCGTTCTCGGTGATGTACAGCGGGACGGCCGGGTACTCGCGGTGCACCCGGGTCAGCACCTCGTGCAGCCCGCCCTCGTCGATCTCCCAGCCCATCCCGGTCGTAGGCCGCCCCGCCGCGACGAACCGGACGTGCTCGCTGCCCACCCACGGCGAGTGCACGGCGAACGGCCCCGACGCCGTCTGCGCCGCCTCCCCGGGCGTCCCCGCGACCGTGTGCCGCGTGTAGTAGTTGATGCCGAGCTGGTCGATCGGCTGGTTGATGACGGCGAGGTCCGCGGCGTCGGGCTCGAACCCGTGCCGGGCCGTGTCGGCGAGGACGTCCTCGGGGTAGCGGCCGAGCAGCAGCGGGTCGAGGAACAGCCGGTTCTGCAGGCCGTCGATGCGGCGCGCCGCGTCCACGTCGGCGGGGTCGTCGGTCGCCGGGGAGACCGCGTACAGGTTGACGGCCGCGCCGAACAGGTTGTCCGGCCGGCGGGCCCGCAGCGCCTGCACCGTCAGGCCGTGCGCCAGCATCAGGTGGTGCGCGGCCAGCAGGGACCCGGACGGGTCGAGGCGGCCCGGCGCGTGGTCCCCCGACGCGTACCCGAGGAACGCCGCGCACCACGGCTCGTTCACCGTCGTCCAGTGCTTCACCCGGTCGCCGATGGCCTCGTGGACGAGCCCCGCGTAGTCGGCGAACCGGTACGCGGTCTCCCGCTCGGGCCAGCCGCCCGCGTCCTCCAGCGGCTGCGGCAGGTCCCAGTGGTAGAGCGTCGGCCAGGGCTCGACCCCCGCCTCCAGCAGCGCGTCGACGAGGCGCCGGTAGAAGTCGAGCCCCCGCTCGTTGGCGGCCCCGGCCCCGGACGGCTGCACCCGGGGCCAGGAGATGGAGAAACGGTAGGAGGACAGCCCGAGGTCGCGCATCAGCGCGACGTCCTCGGGATACCGGTGGTAGTGGTCCACGGCGACGTCCCCTGTATCGCCGCCGAGGACCTTGCCCGGGGTGCGCGCGAAGGTGTCCCAGACCGACGGCCCGCGGCCGTCCTCGTCCGCGGCCCCCTCGATCTGGTAGGCGGCCGTGGCGGCGCCCCAGCGGAACCCGGTGGGGAACCGCGGGCCGGCGTCGCGGGCGCCGGCGTCGTCCTGAACGGCGCTGGATTCCAGAGAGGTCACGCCTTCACTGCACCTTCCATGATTCCGCCGATGATCTGGCGGCCGAACAGGACGAACACCACGAGCAGCGGCAGGACCGCCACGGTGGTGCCGGCGAACATGAGCGTGTAGTCGGAGAAGTGGGCGTTCGCCAGGTTGTTGATCGAGAGCTGCACCGTGGGGTTCTCGGGACTGAGCGTCGCCAGCGGCCACATGAAGTCGTTCCAGGACTGCATGAACGTGAAGAGGCCGAGGACGCCCGCGGCGGGGCGCAGCGCGGGCAGCACGACCCGCCAGTAGATGCCGAACGTCGTGCAGCCGTCCACGCGGGCCGCCTCGATCAGCTCGTCCGGGACGGCCTGGTCGGCGTACTGCCGCATCATGAACACGCCGAACCCGGTGACGAGGAACGGGACGATCACCGCCTGCAGATGGTTCTGCCAGCCCAGCTTCACCATGATCATGTAGAGCGGGATGATGCCCATCTGCACCGGGATCATCATCGTCCCGACGATCGTCACCAGCAGCGCGTTCTTGCCGCGGAAGCGCAGCTTGGCGAACGCGAAGCCGGCCAGCGAGGCGAAGAACACGGTGGAGACGGTCACGCACGCCGAGACGATCGCGGAGTTCAGCAGGCCCTTGGCGAAGTAGGCGTCGGGGTTGTCGAACAGCCGGTGCACGTTGCTGCCGCCGTGCCCGCCGGGCAGCAGCGGCGGCGGGACGTCGGAGACGACGTCGTTGGTGCGGGTCGCCACCGCGATCATCCAGTAGATCGGGAAGACCGACAGGGCGAGCGCGACGATCAGCGTGAGGTAGGTCAGCGGGCTG
Organism: Actinomadura sp. NPDC048394; assembly: GCF_040651755.1. NCBI lineage: Bacteria > Bacillati > Actinomycetota > Actinomycetes > Streptosporangiales > Thermomonosporaceae > Actinomadura > Actinomadura sp. NPDC048394. The sequence continues at coordinate 38,286 of NZ_JBEZJL010000034.1, forward strand.
GCGTTCCACAGGCTGTGGAGCCGGCGGGGACGGCCGCCGGCGCGCGCGTGCCGGGCGTCGCCGGGACCGGCCAGGAGCGTGGTCACTTGGTGCCTCCCGTGCGCCGCACGAACAGGAAGTTGATCAGCGAGAACAGGATGATCAACACGAACAGGGCCCACGCGATCGTGGCGCCGTAGCCGTACCGGTCATGGCCGAAGGCGTTGTCGTACATGTACATCGTCAGCGTCTGGAACTGGTGCAGCGGGCCGCCGTCCATCTTGTTGGGCGTCCCCACGCTGAACAGGACCGGCTCGGTGAACAGCTGCAGCCCGCCGATGGTCGCGATGATCGTGGTGAAGATGATCGTGGGGCGCAGCATCGGCACGGTGATCTGCCAGAACTGCCGGATCCGGGACGCGCCGTCGATCGAGGCGGCCTCGTACAGGTCCTTCGGGATCGCCTGCATGGCGGCGAGGTAGATGAGCGCGTTGTAGCCCGTCCAGCGCCAGTCGACCATGGTGGCGATCGCCACCCAGGACCAGCCGCGGCTGGTGGACCAGGCGATCGGGTCGATGCCCACCAGCCCGAGCGCCCAGTTGATCATGCCCCAGTCGTGGTCGAACATCTGGGTGAACACGATCGCGACGGCGGCGGTCGAGGTGACCAGCGGCGCGACCATGCCGATCCGGAACAGGGTCGGCACGCGCATCCGCCGGTTGAGCGCGTTGGCGATGAACAGCGCGATCAGCAGCTGCGGCACGGTCGACAGCACGAAGATGGCGAGCGTGTTGACCGTCGCGTGCCAGAAGTCGGGGTCGCTCCACAGGTACTTGTAGTTGTCGAAGCCGACCCACTTGCGGGTGCCGGAGGCGAGCTCCCAGTCGTGCAGCGACACCCACAGCGTGTAGACCAGCGGGAACGCGCCGAAGATCGCGAAGACGATGTAGAACGGCGAGATGAAGGCGTAGGGCGCGCCCTTCACGTCGAGCCGGGTCAGCCGGGACCGCAGGGAGCGGCGGGCCGCCGGAGGGGCCTGCGCCGGGGGATGCTGGGGGCCGTTCCGGCTGGGGCGCAGTTCGGTGGCCATGGCCTTGCGCCTCCTTTCCGAGGACGGGACTTGAGCGGGGAAGGGAACGGCGGCGGCGCCGTACGGGGAGGTGGGGCACGGCGCCGCCGCCGCGGCGGGAGGCGGCTACCTGGCGGCCTTCTTGGCCGCGTCGACGGCCTTGGACCAGGCCTCGTCCGGCTTGACCTTGCCCTGCCCGACCGAGATCAGCACGTTCTCCACGGCCGCCCGGACGTCCTCGTTCTTCGGGCCGAGGTGGACCGGCTTCACCGCGGCGACCAGGTCACCGAAGATCTTGCCGGCGGGGGCGTCGCTGAAGTAGGCGCTGGTGGAGCCGGCGACGGCCGGGTCCTGCTCGGCCTGCGGCGAGGACGGGAAGGTGTTGGCGGCCTTGTACGCGCCGATCTGCCCCTGCGGGGAGGTCAGGAACTCGGCGAGCGCGGCGGCCTGCTTCGGGTGCTTGGTCTGCTTGGGGACGGCGAGCCACGAGCCGCCCCAGTAGCCCGAGCCGCCCGGCGTGGTGGCCACGTCCCACTTGCCCTTGCCGGACGCGCCGGAGAACTGCTCGATGCCGCCGAGCATCCAGGACGGGCAGGGCACGGTGGCGAACGTGTCGCGCTTGAGGCCGGCCTGCCACGGCGGCGTGAAGATCGACATGTCGGAGGTGAGCTTGCCCTGCTCGAACTTCAGCGCGGTGTCGAACGCCTGCTTCACCGCCGGGTTGGTGTCGAAGACGAACTTGTCGTCCTTGTCGAAGAAGCTGTAGCCGGGGCCGGCGCCGGCGTTCTGCAGGACGGTGGCGCGGAAGAGGCCGGTCGGGCCGTCGAGCCACTTGGTGCCGGACACCTTCTGCTGGAACTTCTGCCCGGTCTGCAGGAACGCGTCCCACGTCGGCCAGAGCTTGCCGACGGCCTCGCGGTCGGTCGGCAGGCCCGCCTTCTTGAACAGGTCCTTGCGGTAGCACATGGCGAGCGGGCCCACGTCGGTGCCGAGCCCGACCAGCTGCTTGCCGTCGGGGCTGAGGCCCATCTGCCACTTCCAGGGCAGGAACTTGTCCTGCAGGGCCTTGCCGCCGTAGTCGAACAGGTTGAGGAACTTCGCCCGCTGCTGCATGTAGAGCGGGAGGATGCCCTCCTCCAGCATGACCACGTCTCCGGCGCCGCTGTTGGTGGCCATCCACTGCTGGATGCGCGGCTTGTACGTGTCCAGGTCGGAGACCTTGCGCTGCTTGACGGTGACGCCGGGGTGGGACTGCTCGAACTGCTTGTAGAGCTGGTCGTAGCCGACCTCGCCGAACACGTCGACGGTGAGCGTCACCGGCCCCGAGTCCGAGTCCTTCTTGTCGTCCCCGCCGCAGGCGGCCGCGAGACCGCCGGCGAGCATGACCGCCATCGCCGTACCCAGTCCGCGCCGCATGATGGCCCTCATGGCGGACCCCTCTCAGGTTGTGTCTTCCATTGCGTGGGAGCGCTCCCACGAAGGAAAGACCGTGAGCCGCCTCACTGTCAATCCGCCGCAACACAACCGTTACAACTCGGACAGAACCGGCCGGGCCCCGAGCGGGGCCCGGCTCAGCCCTCCTGTACGGTGGACAGCCGCCGGGCCGGGGGCGGGGCCGACGGGACCGGCGCCGTGGACCGCCGCACCACCAGCTCCGGACGGAACAGCAGCTCCGTCCGGGGGGAGCGCGCGCCCCGGATCTCGTCCAGCACCGTGCTCACCGCCGCCATCGACATCTCCCGCACGGCCTGCCGGATCGTGGTCAGCGGCGGGTCGAGGTAGGCGGTCAGCAGCGAGTCGTCCATGCCGGTCACCGACACGTCCTCGGGCACCCGCAGGCCGCGCGCCCGGGCCGCGCGGATCGCGCCGAGCGCCATGATGTCGTTGCCGCCGCAGATCGCCGTGCACCCGGCGTCCAGCAGCTTCGCCGCCGCCGCCTGCCCGCCCTCGACCGTGTACATCGTGTTGACGACCAGCGAGTCCACCTCGTCGGCCGGCAGCCCGGTGTGCGCCGCCATCGCGCGCCGGAACCCCTCGGTCTTGCGCCGCGTCGGCACGTACACGTCCTGCCCGATCGCCAGCCCGATCCGGCGGTGGCCCATTGCGGCCAGATGCCCGACGATCGCCTCCAGCGACGCGACGTCGTCATTGGAGATGAACGGCGCGTCGATGTCGGGCCGGTACCCGTTCACCAGCACCACCGGCAGCGCCTGCTCGATCAGCCGGACGTACCGGGCCCGGTCCGAGCGGGCGTTGGCGTGCAGCCCGTTGACGAAGATGATCCCGGCGACGCCGCGCTCCAGCAGCATCTCGATGTAGTCGTCCTCGGCGACCCCGCCCGGCGCCTGCGAGCACAGCACCGCCATGTACCCGTGCCGGGCCAGCGCGCTCTCGATGACCTCGGCGAACGCCGGGAAGATCGGGTTGGTCAGCTCCGGGATGATCAGCCCGATCAGCCCGGCCCGCTGCTGGCGCAGCCGGGCCGGCCGCTCGTAGCCGAGCACGTCCAGGGCGGTCAGCACCGCCTGGCGGGTGGACGGGGACACGCCCGGCTTGCCGTTCAGGACCCGGCTCACGGTCGCCTCGCTCACCCCGGCGTGCGCGGCGATGTCCGCCAGGCGTGTCGTCATAGGTCTCAAATTATCCCTCTTCAAGGCTCTGCCACAGCGCGGTGTCGGGCGGGAGCTCGGCCGTGTCGCCGTCAATGTGGACCGGTCCGCTCGCGAGCAGCAGCCCGCCCCGTGCGGGGACGCGGACCGGGCGGCCGCCCATGTTCACGACGCAGGCGCACGCGCGCCCCGTCGCCGGGTCCTCGCGGACGAACGACAGCGTGCCCTCGGGACCGTCCAGCCAGCGGATCGGGCCGTCGCCGAGCGCGGGGTGCTCGTGCCGGAGGCGCAGCGCCGTCCGGTACAGCGCGAGCATCGACTCCGGGTCCTCGCTCTGCGCCGCGACGGTCAGGTCGCGCCACGACGTCGGGATCGGCAGCCACGACGAGGCGCCCGCGCCGAAGCCGAACGGCGGCTCCTCGCCCTCCCACGGCAGCGGCACGCGGCAGCCGTCGCGGCCCTGGCCCTCGCCGCGCAGCCGCTGCGGGTCCTGCTGGAACTCCTCCGGCAGGTCGAGCACCTCGGGAAGGCCCAGCTCCTCGCCCTGGTAGACGTACGCGGAGCCGGGCAGCGCGAGCGTCAGCAGCGCCGCCGCGCGGGCCCGCCGCAGGCCCGTGTCGCCGCCGCCGTAGCGGGTCACGTGCCGCTTCACGTCGTGGTTCGACAGCACCCAGGTCGCGGGCGCGCCGACCGCCCCCGCGGTGCGCAGCGACTTCTCGATCACCTCCCGCATCCCCGCCGCGTCCCACGGCGCGGTCAGGTAGTGGAAGTTGAACGCCTGGTGCAGCTCGTCCGGGCGGGTGTAGAGCGCGAGCCGCTCGGGGGTCGGCGCCCACGCCTCCGCCACCGCGATCCGCTGCCCGCCGTAGCCGTCCAGGATGCGGCGCCACTCGCGGTGGATGTCGTGGACGGCGTCCTGGTCGAAGTACGGCAGCACGTCGGTGCCGAGCATCTCGACCTGGTCCGGGTGCCCGACGTCGGGCAGGCCGGGCGCCTTGGCCATGCCGTGCGCGACGTCGACCCGGAACCCGTCCACGCCGAGGTCGAGCCAGAACCGCAGGATGTCCGCGAACTCGGCGCGGACCTCGGGGTTCTCCCAGTCCAGGTCGGGCTGCTCGGCGGCGAACAGGTGCAGGTACCACTGCCCGTCCGGCACCCGCGTCCAGGCGGGGCCGCCGAACACCGACTCCCAGTCGTTGGGCGGCTCGGCGCCGTCCGGGCCGCGGCCGTCGCGGAAGACGTAGCGGGCGCGCTCCGGCGAGCCGGGCGCGGCGGCGAGCGCCGCCCGGAACCAGGCGTGCCGGTCGGAGGTGTGGTTCGGGACGACGTCGACGATGATCCGCAGGCCCCGCTCGTGCGCGTCCGCGATCAGGCCGCGGGCGTCGGCGAGCGTGCCGAACAGCGGGTCGACGTCGCGGTAGTCGGCGACGTCGTAGCCGAAGTCGGCCATCGGCGAGACGTAGAACGGGGTCAGCCACAGCGCGTCCACGCCGAGGGAGGCCAGGTACGGCAGCCGGGACCGGATGCCCGGCAGGTCGCCGACGCCGTCCCCGCCCGAGTCGGCGAAGCTGCGCACGTACACCTGGTAGATGACGGCGTCGCGCCACCAGCGGGCGGGGTCCCCGGCGGGGGAGCCCGGTGCGGGGACGGCGAGGGTGTCCTGCGTCATGAACGTCCTTCGGGTAGGGAGCTTGCCGGGGTCACGTGCGGGCCGTCACTTGACGCCGCCGGCGGTGAGGCCGGCGACGATGCGGCGCTGGAAGACCAGCACGAGGGCGATGAGCGGGACGGTCACGACGACCCCCGCCGCCATCTGGGTGCCGAACGGCTGGTCGAAGCCCGACACGCCGGTGAACTTGGAGATCGCCACGGTGGCGGTCTGCATCTCCTTCTTGTTGACCATGGACAGCGCGATGAGGAACTCGTTCCACGCGGCGATGAACGTCAGGATCGCCGTGGTGAACACCCCGGGCGCCGCCAGCGGAATGATGATCTTGCGGAACGCCTGGCCGCGGGTGCAGCCGTCGACCATCGCGGCCTGCTCCAGCTCGTACGGCAGCTGCCGGAAGAACGCGGTGAGCAGCCAGACCGACAGCGGCAGCGCGAACCCGAGGCTGGGCAGGATCATCGCCTGGTAGGTGTTGATCCATTTGATGTCCGTGAACAGCTTCAGCAAGGGCACCAGCTGGGAGATTCCCGGGAACATCGTGGTCGCGACGATCAGCCCGAGCACCGCGTTCTTGAACCGGAAGTCCAGCCGGGCGAGCGCGTACGCGGTGAACGTGCCGATGAGCAGGGTCAGCACGGTGGTGCAGCCCGCGACGACGAGGCTGTTCAGCAGCGCGCGGCCGAAGCCGTTGTCGCCGGAGAACACCGCGTGGAAGTTCTCCCACGACCAGCGCGCGGGGACGATCGAGTTGTCGAACTGGTCCTGCGGCCGCCGGAACGCCGACACCGCCATCCAGTAGAACGGCGCGAGGCAGTACACGGCCACGACGGCGAGGCCGAGGTAGGACAGGACGCGCTTCGGCAGCGACCCGGTCATGCGGTCACCTTCTTCCGCTTCCCCTTCACCGGCCGGTGCCTGCGGGGCCGCTTCGCATGCTGCCGCGCCTCGCCGATGATGTCGGCGCCGAGCAGCTTGACGAACAGGTACGCGATCAGCGCGATGTACAGGAACAGGATCGTCGCGTACGCCGCCGCCGACCCGTACCGCAGGTTGGACGCCTCGAACCAGGCGATCATCGTCAGCGTCTCCACCGACTTCTGGTTCACCCCGATCAGCACCGCGGGCAGGTCGAACATCCGCAGCACGTCCAGCATCCGGAACAGCACCGCGACCAGCAGCGCCGGCTTGACCAGCGGCAGCGTGATCCGCCAGAACTGCTGGACGGGCCCGGCGCCGTCCACCCGGGCCGCCTCGTAGACGTCGCGCGGGATCATCTGCAGGCCGGCGAGGACGAGCAGCCCGATGAACGGGGAGGTCTTCCAGACCTCGGCGATGACGACCGCCGTCTTCGCCTGGAAGCCGTCGGCGGTCCACAGGACCTGGTGGCGCAGCACCGCGTTCGCGGCGCCGTCCGCCTGGAAGATCCACCGCCACAGCAGCCCGGAGATCGCGGTGGGGATCGCCCACGGGACGAGGATGCTGGCCCGCACGAACCCCCGGCCGCGGAACGCCTGCTGCATGATCAGCGCCATCGCGACGCCGATCACCGTCTCCAGCACGACGGTGGTGACGGTGAAGAACGTCGTGTTGCCGAAGGCGTTCCAGAACGCGTCGCCGCGGTCGCCGTGGAAGATCGCGGTGTAGTTGTCCAGGCCGACGAACCGCTCGCCCTGGACGACGAACCCGTTGGCGTCGAGGCCCTCGCCGCGCGCGTACAGCGACTCGCGGAACCCGGCGAGCACCGGATAGCCGATGACCAGCGCGAGAACGAGCAGCGTCGGGGACAGCAGCAGGGCGGCGAGCCGCTTCGTGCCCTGCACGTCGCGCCTGCGCGGGCGCGCCCCGTCCGCCGCGGCGGTGTCCGCGGCGGACGGCGTGCCGTCGTACGTGGTGGTCATGCCGCTCACTGCGCGGTCAGCGGACCGAGCTTGCCCTGCAGGTCGGTCAGCGCCTGGTCGACGGTCTTCTTGCCGGTCACCGCGTCGTAGACGTCGCCCTGGATCGCGGCGGTGACGTCGCCGTACTTGACCGCGACCGGGCGCGGCCGGGCGTTGGTGATGGCCTGCTTCAGCACCGGCAGGTACGGGAACTTCTTCGTCATCTCCGGGTCGTCGTAGAGCGAGGCGAGCGTCGGCGCCTGCGAGGTGGCGAGGAGGTTCGCGCGCTGCGACTGCTCGCCGGTCAGGTACCGGATGAAGTCGAGCGCGGTCGCCTTGTTCTTGGCGAACGCGGAGATCGCCAGGTTGTGGCCGCCGAGGTTGGCGACGCCGGGGCCGTTCGGGCCGGGCAGCTGCGCGACCGCGAACTTGCCCGCGACCTTCGACGACCCGTCGTCCTTGTCGGCGAGCGCGTACTGGTACGGCCACTGCCGCTGGAAGAGCAGCTTGCCGGACTGGAAGTAGCGGCGGCCGCCCTCGGTGTCGAGGGTGACGGCCTCCTTCGGCATCCGGCCGTCCTTCTTGGCGTTGACGAGGAACTCCAGGCCCTGCTTGGCCTGCGGCGTGTTCAGCGTCGGCTTCCCGTCCGGCCCGACGATCGACCCGCCGGCGCTGCCGATCGCCTCGACCGCGCTGATGGTGACGCTCTCGGTCTTGTTGACCTCGGTGAAGAAGCAGTCGACGCCCTTGCCCTCGGGCAGCTTCTTGACCTTGTCGCAGTCGGCCCACATCTCGGCGTAGGTCTTCGGCGGCGCGGAGATCCCGGCCTTGGCCAGCAGGTCCTTGCGGTAGTACAGCATCCCGGCGTCGGACGTGGACGGCACCGCGTACAGGTTGCCGCGGTACTGCCCGGTCGTGACGGTCGCGGGCAGCATCTTCGCCAGGTCGATCTTGTCCTTGGGCAGCGGCGTCAGCCAGCGGTTGGCGGCGAACTCCGCGGTCCACACGACGTCCAGGTTCAGCACCGTGTACGCGTCGGACTTCGTCGTCGCGTTCTGGATCATCTGCTGGCGCTGGTCGTTCGGCTCGTCCGGCAGCTCGATGACCCGGACCTTCTCCTGCGGGTGGTCGGCGTTCCAGCCGTCCAGCTGCTTCTGCAGGTAGCCGGAGCGGTCCTTGCCGGTGACGAACGTGATGGGGCCGCGGCCGGTGAGGCTCGCCGTGCCCGCGCTGCCCTTGGAGCCGCCTCCGTCGTCCCCGCCGCAGGCGGAGAGCGACAGCGCGAGGGCGGCGCACACGACGGTGCCGGTGACAAGAGGGCCGGTGCCGAGGGGGCCGGTGCTTCTCGGGGCGCCGATCGGGGGGATGCGCCGCATGGGGTCCTCCTTCGCGGGACGCGGACGTCGCCCCGCAGGTCCGGGATTGGGGTGGCTGGACCGGGACGTTAGCAACGGCTTGCAGGCTCGTAAATAGCTTGCAGAAACTTTCTGCAAGTCTGTTGCGGAGCCGTAACCCCTTACAGCGCGCGGGCAAACCCGGTGGCGCGCCGGCGGGCGCCTGCGCCAGGCTTCGTCCGTGACCTCCGAAGACCTCCGGCTCGTCCGCGACCACACCGTGCTGTCGGTCGTCACCGGCTCGCGCGCGTACGGCCTCGCGACCGGGGACAGCGACACCGACCGGCGCGGCGTGTTCGCCGCGCCCGCCCCGCTGTTCTGGCGTTTCACCAAGCCGCCGACCCATCTGGACGGCCCGCTGCCCGAGCAGTTCTCGTGGGAGCTGGAACGGTTCTGCGAGCTGGCGCTGGCCGCGAACCCGACCGTCCTGGAGTGCCTCTGGTCGCCGATCGTCGAGACGGTCACGCCGGTCGGGGAGGAGCTGCTGGCCGTCCGGGACGCGTTCCTGTCCCGGCACGCGCACCGCACCTTCCTGCGCTATGCCGACGCGCAGTTCCGCAAGCTGCAAGGCGACTTGCGCAACCATGGCGAGCCGAAGTGGAAGCACGTGATGCACCTGCTGCGCCTGCTGCTGAGCGGCGAGCACCTGGTCCGGACGGGCGAGCCGCTGGTGGACGTCGGCGCCCTGCGCGACCGGCTGCTCGCCGTCCGGCGCGGCGAGACCGGCTGGGACGAGATCGAGCGCTGGCGCGCCTCCCTCACCGCCGGCCTGGACGGCGCCCTCGACCGCAGCCCGCTGCCCCCCGAACCCGACCGCGACCGCGTCGAGACCCTGCTGGTCTCCGTCCGCCGAAGGAGCGTGAACTGTTGACTCTCCCCCCTCCCCGATGGGAGGGGATTTCTACGGCTCGCGCCGTGGATGTTTCTGTTTCACGGCCGACTGCGGAAGGGAGGTCCCTTGCCGTCTGACATCAGCTCCGCAGACATTGCCGGGGTCGTCCCCGGCTACGGCTCGACCAGCCGCAAGGATGTTCTTGGCCGCGTTGTGGTCCCGGTCGTGCCGGGTGCGGCAGCCCGGACACGTCCATGCCCGGGTGGAGAGGCTCAGCTCGGCCAGCAGGTGCCCGCAGGCAGAGCAGGTCTTGGACGAGGGGTACCAGCGGTCGATCACCACCAGGGTGCGTCCGGCCCGCTGGCACTTGTACTCCAGCTGTCGCCGGAACTCGCCCCATCCGCAGTCGGAGATGGCGCGGGCGAGTTTGCGGTTGTGCACCAGGCCGGAGACGTTCAGGTCTTCGATGACGATGGTGTCGGCTCGGCGGATGAGGCCGGTGCTGGTGCGGTGCAAGAAGTCGGCGCGGGCGTTGCGGACCTTGCGGTGAGCGCGGGCGACCTTGGCCTTAGCCTTGCGGCGGTTGTTGCTGCCGGGTCGGCAGCGGGCCATGCGCCGCTGGTAGCGGGCGAGATTGCGCTGCTTCTTCTCCAGATGCTTCGGGTTGGCGATGCGGTCCCCGTCAGAGGTCACCGCGAACTCCTTCACCCCCAGATCGACGCCGACCTGGTGCCCGGTGGCCGGCATGGGCCCGGGGGCGTCGGTGTCGACGGCGAAGGTGACGTACCAGCGGCCGTCGGGCTCCCGCGAGATCACCACCATCGTCGGGGCCAGCGCCGCCAGGTCCACCTCGTCAAAGGACCAGACGAACGCCAGCGGTGCGGTGGTCTTGGCCATCCGCAGTTCTCCGTCGCGCATGCGGAACGCCGAGCGGGTGTAGTGCGCGGACTGGCGAGAGTTCCGGCTCTTGAAGCGGGGATAGCGGGCGCGTCCGGCGAAGAAGTTGGCGAACGCGGCGTGCTGGTGCCGCAGCGCCTGCTGCAGCGGAACAGAGGACACCTCGTTCAAAAACGACAGGTCCTCGGTCTTCTTCCATGCGGTCAGCGCGGCGTCGGTCTGCTTGTAAGACGTGGTCTGGCCGTCGGCGTGCCAGGCGCGGTGCCGCTCGGCGAGCGTCTTGTTCCAGACAAGGCGCACGCAGCCGAACGTGCGACCGAACACGGCCGCCTGCTCGGGGTCGGGGTAAGCCCGGCACTTGAACGCCGTCCGCATAACCACGACTTTACACAGCCGAAGAATTCCTGTAAGCGCTTCTTGGATATCGCAGACCTGGTTGTTGAAGCATCCTGCGTTGGTGTTGAGGCATCCTGCGTTGAACCGGACCGCTCTTTACGTGTCCAAATAACTCCCAGGGCCGAAAGCCGCGTCAACTATTGGAGGACCGGGTGAACCTTCCCGATGGGATGCTCGACGCCCTCGCCGCCGACCATCCGTACCCGCGGGCGTTCGTCACCGTCAGCGGCGCGCACCTGTACGGCTTCCCGTCGCAGGACTCCGACGTGGACCTGCGCGGCGTCCACCTGCTGCCGCTGGAGGAGATCGTCGGGCTGGAGACCGGCGAGGAGACCGTGACGCTCATGTGGGACCACGCGGGCGTGGAGGCCGACGTGGTCACGCACGACCTCGCGAAGTTCTGCGCGCTGCTGCTGCGGCGCAACGGGTACGTGCTGGAGCAGGTGCTGTCGCCGCTGGTCGTCGCGACGTCGCCGCTGCACGAGGAACTGGTGGCGTTGACGCCGGGGCTGTTCACGTCGAACCACGCGCACCACTACCTGGGGTTCGCGCGCTCGCAGTGGACGCTGTTCGAGAAGACCCGCGAGCTGAAGCCGCTGCTCTACACGTTTCGGGTGCTGCTCACCGGGATCCACCTGATGCGGGAGGCGGAGCTCCAGGCGGACCTGACCCGGCTGACCGGATACGGCCCCGCGTACCTGCCGGAACTCGTCGAGGCGAAGCGCGCCGCCGAGCACGGGGCGCTTCCGGCGGACGCGCCGTCCGTGGAGACGTTGCAGGCGGACGTCGCCGCGCTGACGTCCCGGCTGGAGGACGAGCGGGCCCGCAGCGCGCTGCCGGAGCAGCCGCCGGCGCGCCGTGCCCTGCACGAACTCGTGGTCCGCGCGCGAATCGGCTGAACCCTCGGGTACCTCCCCTCCGTGCCAGTCGGTGTGACGGCCCGAAGGTTTCGTTCAGAGCCTGAATGATTCGCGGGCAGATTCATTGCCGGGGACGCGACCGCACGCCGCGGCCGCTGCGTACCGATCGCTGCGGAGCACGGTGATCACGAGCCGAGGAGGGGCAGATGCACGACCAGGGCATCGACAGCGAGGACATCGCGGAGGCGGACCTGAGAACGCGGCGCGGCACGTTCCGCGCCGTCGCGTTCCGGGACCCGGTCGACGGGAACGAGCACATGGCGCTCGTCCGGGGCGACGTCGCCGGCCGGCAGCGCGTCCTCGTCCGGATGCACTCCGAGTGCATGACCGGCGACATCTTCGGCGCCACCCGCTGCGAGTGCGGCGACCAGCTCGGCGCCGCGATGGACGCGGTCGTCCGCGAGGGCGCCGGCGTCCTGGTCTACCTGCGCGGACACGAGGGCCGGGGGATCGGCCTCGTCGCGAAGGTCCGCACGCACGTGCTGCAGGACCAGGGCCTCGACACCGTCGACTCCGCGACCGCGATCGGGCTGCCGGTCGACACCCGCGACTACGGGCCCGCCGCCCGGGTGCTGCGGTACCTCGGCGTCGGGTCGGTGCGGCTGCTGTCCAACAACCCAGCAAAGGTCAGCGCGCTGCGGTCCTACGGCATCGACGTCGCCGCCCGGGTCCCCCTCCTCGTCCCGGTCAGCGCCGACAACCTCCGCTACCTGACCGCCAAGCGCGACCGCCTCGGCCACGACCTCCCGCAGCTGGACGGCGTGCTGCCCGCGAAGGCGGCCCCGGTGGACGCCGGCGAGGCGCGCCGATGACGCGGCCGATGACGGTGTCCCGCCCCGTGCTCCGGACGGGGTGGCGCGGGCCCGTGGTGTGGCGGGCGTGGGAGCTGGCCGCCGCGGCGTGCGTGCAGATGGCGGCCGTGGCGCTGCTGCGGCCGGGCGCCGTGGGCCTCGCCGCCGGCATCGCCTACGCGCTCGCCGCGTGGGGCGTCCTCGAGTTCGCGTTCCGGGGACGGCGGGCGCTGCGGCCCGCCGACCACGTCACGCTGGCGCGGGTCGTGCTCGTCGGATGCGTCGCGGCGCTCGTCGCGGGGCGCCTCGCGGACGGCGGCCCGGCCGGGGCGCTGGTCGCGCTCGCGGCCGTCGCGCTCGTCCTGGACGGGGTGGACGGGCAGGTCGCGCGGCGCACCGGGACGTCCTCCGCGCTCGGCGCGCGGTTCGACATGGAGGCCGACGCGCTGCTGATCCTGGTGCTGTCGGTGCAGGTCGCGACGGTGGCGGGGCTGTGGGTGCTGGCGATCGGGACGATGCGGTACGCGTTCGTCGCGGCGTCGTGGGCGGCGCCGTGGCTGCGGGCGCCGCTGCCGCCGAGCTTCGCGCGCAAGGCCGTCGCGGTGGTGCAGGGCGTGGTGCTGACGGCCGCCGCGTCGGGCGCCGTCCCGTACGCGGCGGCGTTCGTCGGGGCGGCGCTGGCGCTGCTCGCGTGGTCGTTCGGACGGGACGTGCTGGCGCTCGCGGCGCGCCACCGCCGGGCCCGTCAGGGGAGGGGGAGCCATGGAGCCGGACGCGCGCGCGTTCTGGATCCGGTCGCCCGGTGAGGGCGAGATCCGCTCGGTGGAGCTGCCGGAGCCGGGGCCCGGCGAGGTCGTCGTCCGGACGGTGTTCTCCGGTGTCAGCCGGGGGACCGAGACGCTCGTCTTCCGCGGCGGCGTGCCGGAGAACCAGTACGCGGTGATGCGGGCGCCGTTCCAGGACGGCGCGTTCCCCGGGCCGGTCAAGTACGGGTACCTGAACGTGGGGGTCGTCGAGCACGGCCCGCCGGAGCTGGCCGGGCGGCACGTGTTCTGCCTCTACCCGCACCAGACCCGCTACGTGGTCCCGGCGGGCGCGGTCGTCCCGGTCCCGGATGATGTCCCGCCCGAGCGCGCGATCCTCGCGGGGACGGTGGAGACCGCGGTGAACGCGCTGTGGGACGCGGCGCCGCTGGTCGGCGACCGGATCGCGGTGGTCGGCGCGGGCATGGTCGGCTGCTCGGTGGCGGGCGTCCTCGCCGGGCTGCCGGGCTGCGACGTCCAGCTCGTCGACGTCGACCCGGCGCGGGCGGACACGGCGCGCGCGCTCGGCGTCTCGTTCGCGCCGCCCGGCGACGCCGAGGGCGGCCGGGACCTGGTGTTCCACGCCAGCGCGACGGAGGAGGGGCTGGCGCGGTCGCTGGAGCTGCTCGCGCCGGAGGGCGAGGTGATCGAGCTGAGCTGGTACGGCGACCGGAAGGTGAGCGTGCCGCTCGGCGAGTTCTTCCACTCGCGCCGGCTCGCCGTCCGCGCCAGCCAGGTCGGCATGGTCGCGCCGGCCCGGCGGTCGCGCCGCGCGTTCGGCGACCGGCTCGCGCTGGCGCTGCGGCTGCTGGCCGCCCCGGCTTTCGACGCGCTGATCACGGGGAACAGCCCCTTCGAGGAGCTTCCCCAGGCCATGGCCCGCTTGGCGAGCGGGGAGACGCCCGCGCTCTGCCACCGGATCGACCACCCGCAGGGCTAGACGCACGAGAACCGCACGAGAACCGCACGGAACAGGGAGGGCACTTGTTCGGCATCACCGTCCGCGACCACTTCATGGTCGCGCACAGCTTCCGCGGCGAGGTCTTCGGACCGGCGCGGCGGCTGCACGGCGCCACCTTCGTCGTGGACGCGACGTTCCGCCGCGCGGAACTCGACGCCGACAACATCGTGGTGGACATCGGGCTCGCCACCCGCGAGCTCGGCGAGGTGCTGCGGGAGCTGAACTACCGCAACCTGGACGACGAACCCGAGTTCGCCGGGGTCAACACGACGACGGAGTACCTCGCGAAGGTCGTCGCCGACCGGCTCGCCGCCCGGATCCGCGCCGGGGCGATGGGGGAGAGCGCGCGCGGGCTGTCCGGGATCGAGGTGACGCTGCGCGAGTCGCATGTCGCGTGGGCGAGTTACGAGCGCGGGCTATGACCACCGGCATCGCGTTCGTCGTCCCCGCCGACATCGACGACCCGGCCGTCCCGAGCGGCGGCAACGTCTACGACCGGAAGCTCTGCCGGGCGCTTGCCGCTGCGGGACGACCCGTGCTGGAGATCGCCGCGCCCGGCGCCTGGCCGCGGCCCGGCGCGGACGCCCGCGCGGGGCTCGCCAGGTCCCTCGCCGCCCTGCCCGACGGCACCGCCGTCCTGATGGACGGCCTGGTCGCGTGCGGGGTCCCGGACGTCGTCGTCCCGCACGCGTCCCGGCTGCGGCTGGCCGTGCTCGTCCACATGCCCCTCGTCGACGAGGGCGACCAGCATCTCGACGCTCTCGAACGCGAGACGCTGCAGGCCGCCGCCGCGGTCGTCGCGACCAGCCCGTGGGCGATGAAACGGCTGATCCGGCAGCACGACCTCGACCCGGCCCGGGTCCACGCCGTCCAGCCGGGCGTCGACCCCGCGCCGCTCGCCGCCGGAACCGACGGGGCGTCCCGGCTGCTGTGCGTCGCGTCCGTGACGCCGCGCAAGGGCCACGACGTCCTCGCCGAGGCCCTCGCCCGTGTCGCCGACCTGCCCTGGACGTGCGTCTGCGCCGGACCCCTCGACCGCGACCCCGCCCACGCCGAGCGGGTCCGCGGGCTCCTCGCCCGGCACGGCCTCGCCGACCGCGTCGACCTCGCCGGGCCCCTCACCGGGCGCGCCCTCGACGCCGCCTACCACGCCGCCGACCTCGCCGTCCTGCCCACCCGCTCGGAGACCTACGGCATGGTCGTCACCGAGGCGCTCGCGCGCGGCACCCCCGTCCTGACCAGCGACGTCGACGGCCTCCCCGGCACCCTCGGGCACGCGCCCGGCGGCACCGCCCCCGGAATGCTCGTCCCCCCGGACGACCCCGCCGCGCTCGCCGCGGCCCTGCGCCGCTGGCTGCGGGACCCGGCCCTGCGCGACCGGCTGCGCGCCGCCGCCCGGCGGCGGCGCGGCGCCCTGCCCGGCTGGGACGGCACGTCCCGCCGCATGGCCGCCGTCCTGGACGGACTCGCTGAGGAGACACCATGACCGCTTTCGCCCCGGCCTGGCTCGCGCTGCGCGAGGAGGCCGACGCCGCCGCCCGCGCCGGCGAGCTGCTCGGCCCGCTGCGCGCGCGCCTGCCCGCCGGCGAACCGCTGGTCATCTGGGACCTCGGCTGCGGCACCGGCGCGCTCGGCCGCTGGCTCGCCCCGCGCCTTCCCGGCCCCCAGCACTGGGTCCTGTACGACGGCGACCCCGCCCTGCTGGAGGAGGCCCGCGCCAACGCCTACCGCACCGCCGACGGCACGCCCGCCACCCTCGAGACCCGCGAGGGCGACCTCGCCGGTCTGCGCGCCGCCGACCTCGTCGGCGCGTCCCTGGTCACCGCGTCCGCGCTGCTGGACGTCCTCACCGCCGGGCAGGTCGACGGGATCGCCGCCGCCGCGTCCTGCCCCGCGCTGCTCACCCTCACCGTCGCCGGACGCGTCCGGATCGTCCCGCACGACCCGCTCGACGCCGAGATCGGCGCCGCGTTCGACGCCCACCAGCGGCGGGACGGGCTGCTCGGCCCCGACGCCGCCGCGGCCGCCGCGACCGCGTTCCGCCGCCGCGGCGCGACCGTCCAGACCCGCCCCAGCCCGTGGCGGCTCGGCCCGGAGCGGGCCGGGCTCACCGCCGAATGGCTGCGCGGCTGGGTCGGCGCCGCCGTCGAGCAGCGCCCCGACCTCGCCGAACCCGCCGCCGAGTACCTGCGGCGCCGGCTCGCCGACTGCGACGCCGGCCGCCTGACCGCCGAGGTCCACCACATCGACCTGCTCGCACTCCCCGGGGGAACCACGTGAAGCTCCGTCCCTGGCTGCGCGTCGCGGCCGCCCTGGCGATCCTCGCCGGACTGCTGTGGTGGCACAGCACGTCGGCGTTCGTCGCCGCGCTGAAGGCGGTCGACGGGCCGTCCGTCGCGGCGGCGCTGGCCGCCGGCCTGTTCAGCACCGTGTGCGCCGCGGCCCGCTGGCGCCTGATCGCCCGCCGCCTCGGCCTCCCGCTGCCGCTGACCGGCGCCGTCGCCGCCTACTACCGGGCGCTGTTCCTCAACGCGGTGCTGCCCGCCGGCGTCCTCGGCGACGTGCACCGCGCCGTCAGCCACGGCCACCGCGCCGGGGACGTCGGACGCGGCGTCCGCGCGGTCGTGCTGGAACGCGCCGCGGGGCAGATCGTCCTCGTGCTCGCGTGCCTGGCCGTCCTGCCGGCCCGCCCGTCCCTGCTGGCGTCGCTGACGCCCGCGCTGATCCCGGCCGCGCTGGTGCTGAGCGTCCTGCTGGCGCTGGCGCGCTGGCGGCACCGCGCCGTCGCCGCCGCGCTCGCGGAGGCCCGCGGCGTCCTCGCGGCCTGGCCCGGCATCGCCGGGCTGTCGGTCGCGGCGCTCGCCGGGCACCTCGCGCTGTTCGTCGTCGCCGCGCGCGCCGCCGGATCGCACGCGCCCCTCATCGAGCTGCTGCCGCTGCTGCTGCTGGCGCTGCTGGTCATGGGCCTGCCGATCAACGTCGGCGGCTGGGGGCCGCGCGAGGCCGTGACCGCGCTCGCGTTCGGCGCCGCCGGCCTAGGCTCGGCCGAGGGCCTCACCATCTCCGTCGTCTACGGCGTGCTGACCTTCGTGTCCGCGCTGCCGGGCGCCCTCGCCCTGCTGGTCCAGCACGGCGAGGCAGCTCCCGAACGCCCCGACGAGGCGGGCGAGCGCGTCCCGGCCCTTGCCGGCGGAGGCCAGTGACGGCCGCCCGATGACCCCGGACGCGGTGTAGGCCGCCATCCCGGCCGTCAGCAGGTGCCGCCGGTCGTCCGCGAGGTGATCGGACCCCTCGTACCCGGGCCGGACGAGGTCGGGGTGCGCGTGCAGCAGGATCGACGTCTCCAGCTCCCCGGCGTGCATGTCGGAGATGCCGGACGTCGCCATTCCGGCGGCGGCGCGCGCGTCCTCCCATTCGTCCATTCCGGGGAACAGCGCCATGTCGCCGCCCGCCTCCTGGACCGCGTTTCCGAGGACGTAGTTGCCGCCGTGCCCGCTGACCAGCACCAGCTTCGGCACGCCAGCCCTGCGCAGCGAGTCCGCCACGTCCCGCACCACCGCGTACAGGGTCGCCGCCGAGATGCTGACCGTCCCGGGCCATGCGGTGTGCTCGTGCTCGTGCGAGCAGGAGATCGTCACCGGCGGCAGTACCCGCACCGGGTACCGCTCGGCGATCGCCGCCGCGACGGTGCACGCGATCACCGTGTCCGTGGCCAGCGGCAGGAACGGCCCGTGCTGCTCGAAACTCCCGACGGGCAGCAGCGCCACGCGGGCGTCCCGTTCCTCCGTGCTCGTGTGCGTCGGCAGCATGCGCCCACCCTGCCACGCCCACGCCCGGCTGCGGGCCGCGGACGCCACCGGGTGGCCTGATCGTCGCGACTCGCATTGCTTTTCGTCTTTGTCGTACATGATCAGCATGTCCATTATCTGGGCTTCTGGCGGCGGCAGAAGATCATCGCTTGGGAGTACTCCGACGCGGACTTCACGATCGGCGCCCCACGCTGTCCCCAATGTTTGCGATCAGTGCGACATCAGTCGAATTCCCTCGGGAAATGTGATCAACGAAACGATGTCGGACACCTCCGGCAAAGAACAAGATCACTAGTTCGGGGAGAAGTATGATGACAAGCGCGCGAACCGGCGTGAAGCTCGCGGTGGCCGGTGCGGCGAGCGGCCTGACCCTGCTGAGCGGCGGCGCCGCCCTGGCGGCCACCGCGCCGCACGGCGGGCCCGTCGGCGCCGGCGACATCTGCCGGTACGAGGTCATCGCGCGGAGCGGCCTGAACGTCCACCAGACGCCGCGCGGCAAGCTCATCCCGCCGCCGCTGAAGTTCGGCCTGCACATCGGCGCGGACTGCAAGGCGAGCAACGGCGGCTGGGTCGAGCTGCACCAGGGCGTGCCCAAGAACCAGCTGCACGGCTGGGTCTTCAAGAAGTTCCTCAAGCCGATCAAGCCCACCGGCGGCGCCTCCGCCGGTGCGGGCGGCACCTCCGCCGCGGCGAACCCGATGCTGGCCGGCGCCGGCCTCGGGGCGATCGTGCTGGGCGGCGGCCTCGCCGTCGCGGTCCGCCGCCGCCAGGTGAAGGGCCTCTCCTGACCCGCGCGTCCGGGCCGCGCACCGCGGCCGGCCGACGCACCCTCGCGGTGCCGGCCGGCCGCAGTGCCCTCCGGGACGCCCGCCTCCCGAAAATGGGGGGAATTTCCGTCCTTGCCATGCATGAACGCATTGTCGATAATGGCGAGTCTTGTCGCGCGAGATAGGACTGCGCTTTGTCGTCCGACAATGAGATTTTCGATCTGCCGACCGATCGCTATCCCCAACGTTTGCGACCACGACGGCATGTCCCTAATGCACTAGGGGCAGCTTGATCACGACGAAGTCGGACACCTCCGGCATCAACAAGATCACTAGTTGGGGGAAGAATGAGCTCAAGCGCGCGCACTGGCATGGCGCTCGCGGTCGCCGGGACCGCCGGCGGCCTGATGCTGCTGACCGGGGGCGCGGCCGACGCGGCGACCGCCACGCCGCACCTGGCCGCCGCGCCGAAGATCTGCCGCTACGAGGTCACCGCGAGCGCCCTGAACGTCCGCACCGGCCCGGGCACGAGGTGGGAGACGGTGCCGCCTCCGCTGCGGCACGGCAAGCACCTCGGCGCCGACTGCATCACGAGCCAGTCCGGCTGGCACCAGCTCCGGTCGAACCAGGTCGGCAAGTGGGTCAGCGGCCAGTTCCTGCGCCTGCTCAGCCACAGCGGCCGGAGCTGCCGGTACGTGGTCACCGCGAACACGCTGAACGTCCGCACCGGCCCGAGCACCGGTTACAACACCTCGCCGCCGCCGCTCCACCGCGGCCAGCACATCACGGCGGACTGCCGGGCCAGCGAGGCCGGCTGGCGGGCGCTCCGCCAGAGCGTCCCGGCGAACCAGGTCGGCAAGTGGTCGTTCGGCGGGTTCCTGAAGCCGATCCGCTCGGCCCGCGGCGGCGTCATGGCCGGTGGCGGCGGTACCGCCGCCGCGTCGTACAACCCGCTGCTGGCCGGGGCCGGCCTCGGCGCCATCGCGCTGGGCGGCGGGGTCGCGATCGCGGCGTTCCGCCGCCGGGCGCAGGGGCTCTCCTGAGCCGATGAGCAAAGCAAGGCGCAGCGGCCGGCCAATGCACCTGTGGTATTGGCTGGCCGCCGTCCTCATCGCGACAGGGACCGCCATGTGCGTCGTCGGGTTCCGGCTGACCGGCCCCGACGCGCCGCCGCAGCCGCCCTCGTCCAACCTGGTGGAGAAGGCGCCCGACGACACGGCGCCGAACCCGGAGCAGGCGCTCGCGCCGTCGGTGCCCGAACGGGTCCGGATCCCGTCCATCAAGGTGGACGCCCCGGTCATCCGGGTCGCCACCAAGCCGGACGGGGAGCTGGAGGTGCCGCCGCTCAGCCGCGTCGACCAGGTCGGCTGGTACCAGGAGGGCCCGACGCCGGGCGAGAACGGCCGCAGCGTCCTCGTCGGCCACGTCGACTCCAAGACCAGGCCGGGCGTCTTCTATCGGCTCGGGGCGCTCCGCCCGGGACGTCGGATCGAGGTCGTCCGCAAGGACGGGACCGTCCCGGCCTTCCGCATCGACCGCATCCAGCGCGTCGACAAGGACAAGTTCCCGACCGGCAGCGTCTACGGCCGCGAGGGGGGCCCGGAGCTGCGCCTCATCACGTGCGGCGGCCGGTTCGACCACGCGCGCGGCCACTACGTCGACAACATCATCGTCTACGCGTCCCTGGTCCCGGGCGGCCAGAACACCGCCCAGAAGGCCCACACCGAACGCTGACCGAGCACCGGCCCCGGTACCCCCGCGGTACCGGGGCCGCCGCACGCCCGTGCGACCCTGTCACCGAAGCCCGCCCGGAGAACGACGGAGGCCCGGATGGCACGCGGCTCACTGCGCGACCAGGTGATCGACGACTGCGCGGCCAAAACGGGCGCGGTGGAGGACTACCCCTTCGGCGACGGCGTGGCCGTGTTCAAGGTGGCCGGACGGATGTTCGCGCTCGTGTCCCTCGGCCCGCCCCCGGGCGCCGTCAGCCTCAAATGCGACCCCGACCTGGCCGTCGAACTGCGCGACCGCCACGCCGCGATCACCCCCGGCTACCACCTGAACAAGCGGCACTGGAACACCGTGACCCTGGACGGCTCCGTCCCCGACGACGAGCTCCAGGAAATGATCGACCACTCCTACGACCTCGTAGTGGCCCGCCTAACCAGAGCCCAACGAACCCACCTGACAAGCTGACCGAACGCCCAGCTAGACCGCGGTGCGCAAGTTCACGTGCGGGACCGGCGGGCGAACGCACGCCGGAGGATGGGCGTCAACGCAAGCGCACCGGCGGCCGCGGCGGCAAGGAGAGCCCAAGGCCGGCGGCGAGAAGGCCGCGGCTCAGGTGGGGGAGCGGGTGCTCGCCGGTACTCCTCGTCCAGGATCTCGTGGAAGCGCCGGGCTCGCTTACTGCCGGACGTGCTCAGGCGCACCTGGCGGGCTTCCTGCCAGTAGGCGCGGCCGGGCCGGCCGCTGAACATCTCGCGGGAGATGGCGCGTAGACGCACCTCGGGGAGGGCCTTGGTCTCGTAGGACATCTGCCACTCGGAGACGATCATGTTGATGTACATGAGCTGACGGCGCGCCGTCCGATCCTCCCCTTCGGGAACCGGCCCCCACGCCTCGTCCAGCGCGGGGTCGTCCATCGCCATCTTGAGCAACTCGGCGATCGCGATGCGCCGGGCCTCCTCACGAGCGATCTTCGTATCGTGCGCCTGAAAGATGAGGGTGGCGACGATGCCGATGAGAGCGAGAACGGACAGGAGCGCGGACGCGGCGCCGTAGGTCTGTCCGATGAAGCTCCAGCGCTCCCAGCGGGTCGTCGGCCCGGAGAAGGCTCGCAGGGCCCATGGCGACGCACCGATGAGACCGATGACGAGGAGCGTGCCGAGGCTGAAGAGGAGTGTGCTCAGCCTGCTCCGGCCCAGGCGAACGGAAGGCATCTACGAACGATAGTTCAGACCGCGGGAGCGGGGAGTGGAGCGACCTCTCGCTCGAAGAAATCAAGGAGGGGTTCGCCCCTCCGGTAGAGGTCGGCTATCTCTGCGGCCGCTGTCCGGATGATGTGGGGCTCCTTGATGGACCGGGCCCCGCATGGCGTCCAATCCGGTAGGTATTGGACTTCGTAGAGGACACGCTTGCCGATGACGACGACCTCGGGCAGTTGGCCTCGCGATTCGAGTGACGACAGTTCATCGGCCCGCAGCACGCTCAGCTCGAAGCCCTCCTCGGCGAGCATGCGGAGGGCGTGCAGCTCCCAATGCAGGTAGGGGCTCACCGGGTACTCGACCACGCGGACACGGCGGACGCTCAACCCTTGGCGCTTGTTGCGGCGCGCTTCGGCGCGGACGGCTCCCCGGTCCCTCTCCAGAAGGCGAAGGGAGCGTTGCCAGTCCCCGGCCGCGAACGCCTGCCAGCTCGGGTCGTTCAGCTCGCGGAAGACCTGAGAGCGCTCCAGCTTCCAGACCACGCCGGTCAGGCCCTCGATCTGGCGTGCGAAGTCCCGGTGATAGGCGGCATGGTCGAGCACGCCACCGGGAATGGTCGGAATCTTGTCAAGCATCTCGGATGTCCGGTTTTGCGGCGGACAGCAGGCGGCCTGAGATGATCACGAGGCGCTCGTCGGAACCGATGCTCACCCCGGGTGGGAGCCGGTCGCTGTACGCGCTGGTGGCGTCGCGGCCGATAACGGCGATGTCGCCGTTGTCCAGCTCCCAGATCTCGGGACAGTCCTGGGTGGTGCGGCTGTCGCCCACGTCAGCGGCCGTCTTGCCGAGTCTCCGCTGGAACTCCGCGCCATGATCGGCTTCCCATGGCCTGGACATGAAGTCACTCACTTCCAGTAGCCGGTGCTAGTAGGAATATTCTCACCGGTGTGCCGCCCCGGCAAGTGTTGCCTTAATCATCCAGCTAGTGCCGGGTTGTGGGTATTGGTTCCGAAATGGGCAGTCGAAATCCCGGTGCCGTGCCGGCCGGAACGAACGTCGATGCTGGTCGATTGCGCCTGCGCGCGTTGACTGCGGGGTCGCCGCAGCTGCGGTCTGCGGCGAGACCGGCAGGTGGAACGCCGCGCTGAGTCCTCTTTTGGCCAGTCGCGGTGCGCGCGCTCACGCCGGCGGCATGAGGGCCCAGATGATTTTGCCTTGGGCGGTGGCGGACGGGCGGGTGCCGGTCTCCTGGGCGTAGGCGGCGACGATCGCGAGGCCGCGTCCGCTCACGGCGTCCGCGCCGGCGTCGCGGGGAAGCGGCAGCTCAGGGGCCGGGTCCCAGCATTCGAGCAGGGGTGCGCCGTTGTACGTGGCGATGCGGATCCGGATGTGGTGACCCGGTGCCGCGTTGACGGCGTTCGTCGTGATCTCGCTCATGACGAGGATCGAGTCGTCGATGAGAGATCGGTCGTAACCCCAATGGGTGAGGGCGTAGCGGACGAGTTCGCGAGCGAGGGCGACCGAAGAGCCCACTGCGAGCAGAGTCATCCGTATTTCGTCTGATTTGTGTATTTGGAGAGTCGGAACTCGATCGTCCATGGCAGCCGTCCTGATTTTCGGGAACTTCGCCACAGGATCGGCGCCTGAGAGTTAGCCTGCACTGGATTGCAAAGCATGCAATACAGGAGGAGTTCCGATGACGGTGCGCGAGACGATCGATCCGAACTCGTCCCTCTGGGCCTGGCTGGCCTTCGACCTGTGGTTTCACCGCACCCAGCGCGGCCTTTCGCTGGCTCAGGTGGCGAGCATCGTGAAGGCGACGAGGGGGACCGTATCGAATTGGGAGGCGGGCAGGTACCGTCCCAATGACGATCACATGGTGCTCCTCGATGAGGCGTGGAACACCGGAGGGCACTTTCGGCGGCTGATGTACTACGCCCGTACTGGGCACGACCCGGACTGGTTCAAGCAATTCATCCAGTATGAAAAGAGTGCGGAGGTCATCCGGCTCTACCATGGGAAGACGATTCCCCTGCTGGCGCAGACGGAGGACTACGCTCTCGCTCTTCTGCGGGCCGCCGGACGGATGCGGGAGGCCGAAGCGGAGACCAAGGCGCGGATGAGGCGCCAGGAGATCCTTCTCCGCAAGGAGCCGCCGTATCTGTGGATCCTCCTGGACCAGGAGGTGCTTGAAACGCGCGTCGGCGATCACGCGGTGATGCGGGACCAGCTCGGGCATCTCCTCAAGATGGGGGAGAGTCCGCGCACCATGATCCGTGTCGTGGCCAGATCGGTGGGATGGCATCCGGGCCATGACGGCCCTGTCCAGATCTACAGGATCCGATCGAGGGAGCTGGCTTATGCGGGAGCGCAGATCGGCGGGCGCCTGATCGAGGCCGGTGACGAGGTCGCCACCATCGCGATACGGTTCGAGCAGATCGGGGCGTTTGCCCTTTCCAGGGACGCTTCGAGGGAACTGATCGAGCAGACGATGAGGACCTACGAGTGACCGAATGGCGCAAGAGCTCCCGAAGTGGCGGTGGCAACGACGACGCATGCGTCGAGTTGGCCCGGCTGGGTGGATGTATTGGGGTGCGGGATTCCAAGGATCCGGATGGGCCTCGGCTCGGGGTCAGCGCTCGGGACTTCGGCGGGTTGCTGGCGCGCATCAAGCTCGGAGAGCTGAACCTTGGTGATCGGGCCTCCTGACACCTGAACCGGGGCTTCACCAGGCGATCAGGCCCAGGTCGGTGCGGTGCAGGTCGGGGAGGCGGTGGAAGCGGCCGTCGTCCAGGCGGAAGACGGCCCGGTCGTGGCGGGAGCTGACGAGCAGGTGCCTGCCGGTCGCGTCGAGGGTGGTCCGGAAGTCGGTCGGCGCCGCGGGCGCGATCTGCCGGGCCGTCATGCGGGCGAGTTCGCGGACGGGAGCCCTGCGGGACCCGTCCCCGATGGGGACGGGCAGCTCCACCACCGCGACGGACCTGAACGTCCCGTCGTCGGTGGTGTCCTCCTTGACGGCCGTGACGGTGAGCCCGTCCGGGGAGAGCCGCAAGGACGACAGGTCCGCGACGCTCTTCAGGACGACGCGGGCGTGGCTCAGGTCGGTGCCGGCCGTGCGGGTGTCGAGTGCGCGCAGGTCGATGCTGATGTCGTTACCGGGTGGCTCCTCCGGATCCTCGCTGGCGAGGAAGAGGGTGCGGCCGTCCGCCGCCCATGCCGGAGATTGCACGTACCCCGGTGAGTCGGCGCTCGGCGGCAGCAGGCGCCAGCCCCGGGTGGCGCCGGACGGGGATTCGACCACCGCGACGTCGTCGCCGCTGCAGCCGGTGAGGTTGTTGAGGATGAGTGCGACACGGCTGCCGTCCGCGGTCGCGGCCATCTCGTCCACGACGGTGCCGAACCCGCCGGGCAGGGTCGTCCTGTGCGCCACGGTCCCGTCGCCGCGCAGGGTCACCTTGTCGATGCGGGTGCGGCAGTGGCCGACCTCGTCGGCGAGGAAGGCGGTGCGCCGGTCGGCCGAGACCGTGAGGGCGGAGTAGTGCCCGGCGCGGGGCTCGATGTCGGCGATCATGCGTCCGGTCCAGGAGTCGAAGACGCCGACGCCGCCTTTCCGGTGGGTGGCCAGGAAGTACGGGGGGCCTTCGTGCGCGCCGAGCGCGTCAGGGCCGCGCAGGGCGCCGCGGAGCGCGACGGTCACGGCCACGACCGTGATCACGGTGAGGACGGCGGCGACGGCGGCGACCGGCACGAGCCGCCGTCCCGCGGGCCGCCGGCGGCGGGCGGCGGGCAGGGTCAGCGGCGGCAGCGACTCGCGCGTCACCTCGCGCGTCTCGGCGGCGGCGGCGTCCTTCAGCAGCCGTTCGATGTTCACGGGGTCTCTCCCAGCATGCGCTCAAGGGCGGTGCGCCCGCGGGACGTGTTGGACCGGACGGTGCCGCGGCTCACCCGCATGACCTGCGCGGTCTCCTCCTCGGACAGGTCGAGGACGAACCGGAGCACCAGCGTCTCCCGCTGCTTGTGCGGCAGCCGGCGCAGCGCGTCGAGGATCTCCTTGCCCTGCTCCAGGTCCAGGACCCGGCTCTCCGCCGACGCGACGGGCGGTTCCTGGGCGCCGAGGAGGCGGCGGTTCCGGCGGCGCAGCACCGACCGGCAGTTGTTGAGCACCGACGACCTCAGGTAGGTCAGGGCCTTGCCGGTGTCCTTCAGCCGCCCCCACCGCCGGTACAGGCCGAGGAAGGAGTCCTGGACGACGTCCTCGGCCGTCTGCCTGTCGCCGACCATCACCAGGGCCAGCCTGACGAGGTCCAGGGCGTGCGCTTCGTACAACTGCGTCACCGCTCTGTCGGGGGAGGGCTCCGCCAGGTCCGGGGGGCCGTCCTGGCGGAAGTTGAGGAGGCTCACGTGGAAGAGACGCGTCCGGGAGGCCGATGTTGCATGGGGGGCCGAACTTTTTCCGGGACGGGCCGTCACCGCTGGAACAGCGACAGCGTGATGCCGCGGACGCGCCAGACGCCGGCCTGCCGGAAGTGCCGCTGGAGGACGTCGACCTTCGCGCGGTCCCGCGGGGCCAGGGACGGGCTGCGCCAGGGCCCCTCCAGCAGCCAGACCCGGGTGGTCGCGGCGCCGTTCAGCCGGCGGCCGATCTCGGACGGGGAGAACTCGGTGCCGCCGAAGTTGCCCGCCTGGGCGGGTGTCCGCCGCAGGGCGATGTCGCGCGTCCCGCGGAACGCGTCCGGGTACGCCTCGGCGATCGACCGCCGGTCCGCCGTGAGGAAGAGGATCGCGTCACCCGGCCGGGCCTCCCGCCGGACGATCGCCGCGGCCCCGCGGAGGTCGTCCCACCAGTTCTCGGGGCGGCGCTGCGCGACCTGGAGGGGTTCCAGCAGGACGGCCATCGCGACGATCGGCGCGATCCACGTCCGGTAGGGCAGCCGGGCGAGTCCCGCGGCGGCCAGGAGCGACACGGCGGGCAGGCTGCCGATCACGTAGCGGCCCGTGTAGAAGGGATGGAACTGGGACGCCAGCAGCAGGAGCGTCGCGGGCAGGAGCAGCCACGGCACGGCCAGGGCCTGCGGGCCGATCGGCCCGCGGCGCCGCGCCGTGACCAGGCCCACCGCCATGGCCGCGCCGAGCAGGTCCATCACGGTCCGGGGGCCGGTGAACGCCTCGGCCAGGTAGAGCGCGTCGCGCCAGCCCGGGCGCGTCAGCCAGTCCAGGGCGTTGCGCTGGGTCACGGCCAGCGCGATCAGCGGGCTCACGGCGGCCACCGCCGACGCCACGGCGGCGGACCACGGGCGCAGCATCGTCCTGGTGCGGCGCGTCAGAAGCAGGGTCGCCAGGTGGGCGGGCAGGATCAGCAGCGCGAACAGATGGACCAGCCCCAGCAGGGCGATGCCCGCGCCGTAGGCGGCGTACCGGCGCCGGGAGCCGCGTTCCGCCAGGTCCACGAACAGGACGGTCAGCCACACGGTGAGCGCCGCGACCAGGGAGTAGGACCGGGCCTCGTGCGCGTAATGGCTGGCGAACGGCGCCCCCGCGTAAAGGATGCCGGCGACGAACCCGGCCGATCCGGACACGATCCTGCGGCCGAGGACGGTGACGCCCGCCGCGGTGGCCGCGAACGCCGCGATCGAGGGGAGCCGCAGCGCGAACTCGCTTGCTCCGAAGAGCTGCACGACACCGTGCATGAACAGGTAGTAGACGGCGTGGACGGCGTCGATGTGCCGGGCGCACCACAGGATGTCGGGCGTCGAGCGGCGTGCGATCTCGGACGTGATCGCCTCGTCCCGCCACAGCGGCAGCCGTCCGGCGCCCCAGAGTCCCATCGCCAGCGCCAGCAGGGCAGGCCCCGACGGAAGGAGCCAGGCCCTCCAGCGCTCTCGCCGTGCCTCCCCGCGTCGGCCTGCGTTTCCGGAGGGCGGGCCGGGGCGCGCGGCGGGGGCCGGGCGATCGTCGGGCAGAAGATCCAGTTTGGAGTCCACGCCAAGAGACGCAGGGAACCCCGAACCGTTGCATTTCCCCGCCGCCTATTCGCGATCGGGCGCGGGTGCCGCTCCTACTTGCAGGCGAAGCCCTCGACGGCGGCGTTGCTCAGGGGGTCAGGGGGTCAGGGGGTCCAGGTCATGGTGCGTTGGTGGAGGCGTTGGCCGCGGTAGCGGGCGCCGGGGACGAGGCGGGCCGGGCCGTGCTCGGTGAAGCCCATGCGGCGGAAGAACGCGAGCGCGCGAGTGTTCTCGCAGAGGGTCTGCAGGTGGCAGCCGGGGGAGCCGGTGGACCTGAGCCGGTCGAACCAGGCGGTCATGAGGTTCTCGGCGGCTCCGGTCCCGCGCGCCTCGGGGACGAGGTTGATGTGCAGGTGCGCGGGCCATCGGGGGTCCTCGAAGGCCGTGGCCCTGGGGCGGCCGCGGGCGGCGGCCCAGAGGAGGTCCCCGGTGCTGCGCGCGAAGAAGGCGGCGAGGCGGGGGCGCAGCATGAGGCGGTGCCTCCGGATGGCCTCCAGCGTGCGGGCCTCCTCGCTCGGGAGGCGGGACGAGTCGCGGCACCCGGTCAGGCAGCCCACGAGCCGTCCCCCGGACTCGGCGACGAAGAGCGACTCCGGCTCCAGGTCCATGTAGGGGGTGAGGTAGATGGCCGCCTCGGACTCCTCGTGGCCCCACAGGGAGGCGGAGGGGGACCCCTCGCGGGCACGGCCGAACAGGGCGAGCAGCTCCGTCCGGTCACTCTCGGTGAACGGCCGGATCTCCGCCGGAGCGGGGGAATCGGGGGGCCACGCCGTTCCGGTCTGCAGGTAAAGCGGGTTCATGCAAACCCCAACGTCCGGACCCGGCCGGATGACTCCTAGCGATCAACGATGGGGGCCGCCGGACCCGGCCGGTGGCCCGGGGCGGATAGCGTTGGGGGCCTATGAGCGCCACTCTCGTCGTCAAGGACCTCGCGGCCGGGCATGGGGACCGGGCGCTGTTCGACGGTCTCGACCTCGTCGTCGCGCCCGGCGACGTCGTCGGGCTGGTCGGCGGCAACGGGGCCGGGAAGTCGACGCTGCTGCGGCTGCTGGCCGGGCTCGGTACGCCCGAGGCGGGCGCCGTCCAGCTCAGCCCGGCGTCGGCGGCCGTCGGATACCTCCCGCAGGAGCCGGAGCGGCGGCCGGACGAGACCGTCGCGGCGTTCCTCGCCCGCCGGACGGGCGTGGCGCGCGCGCAGGCCGACCTGGACGCGGCGACCGAGGGCCTCGTGGAAGGACGCGCGGGGGCCGACGACGCCTACGCCGCGGCCCTGGAGCGCTGGCTCGCCCTCGGCGGCGCCGACCTGGAGGACCGGGCCGGGGAGGTCGCGGCGGACCTCGGGCTCGGCGTCGGGCTGGACCGGCCGATGACGGCGCTGTCGGGCGGGCAGGCGGCCCGGGCCGGGCTGGCGTCGCTGCTGCTCAGCCGGTACGACGTGTTCCTGCTGGACGAGCCGACCAACGACCTCGACCTGGACGGCCTGGAGCGGCTGGAGCGCTTCGTCACCGGCCTGCGGGCCGGGACCGTGGTCGTCAGCCACGACCGCGAGTTCCTCGCCCGGACGGTCACGAGCGTCCTGGAGCTCGACCTCGCCCAGCGCCAGATCAACCTGTACGGCGGCGGATACGACGCCTACCTGGCCGAACGCGAGGTCGCCCGCAGGCACGCGCGGGCGGAGTACGAGGAGTACGCCGGGAAGCTGTCCGCGCTGCAGGAGCGCGGCCGGATGCAGCGGGCCTGGATGGACAAGGGCGTCCGCAACGCGCGCCGCAAGGCCACCGACAACGACAAGGTCGGCCGCAAGTTCCGGTCGGAGGCGAGCGAGAAGCAGGCGGCGAAGGCGCGGCAGACGGAGCGGGCCATCGAGCGCCTCGACGTCGTCGAGGAGCCCCGCAAGGAGTGGGAGCTGCGGATGGAGATCGCCGCCGCGCCCCGGTCCGGGGCGGTGGTGGCGACGCTGCGCGGCGCGGTCGTGCGGCGCGGCGCGTTCACGCTCGGGCCGGTGGACCTGGAGATCGGCTGGGCCGACCGGGTCGCGATCACCGGCGCGAACGGCGCGGGCAAGTCCACGCTGCTGGGCGCGCTGCTCGGCCGGATCGTCCCGGACGAGGGCGACGCGGCGCTCGGCCCCGGCGTGGTCGTCGGCGAGGTCGACCAGGCGCGCGGCCTGTTCCTCGCGGACGAGCCGCTGCTGGACGCGTTCGCCGCCGCGTCCGGGCTGGAGCCCGAGTCCGTCCGGACCCTGCTGGCGAAGTTCGGGCTGCGCGCCGATCACGTGCTGCGCCCGGCGGGCACCCTGTCGCCCGGCGAGCGGACCCGCGCCGCGCTGGCCCTGCTCCAGGGCAAGGGCGTCAACCTGCTGGTGCTGGACGAGCCGACCAACCACCTGGACCTTCCGGCGATCGAGCAGCTCGAGTCCGCGCTGGACTCCTACACGGGCACGTTGCTGCTGGTGACGCACGACCGCCGGATGCTCCAGGCCGTCCGCACCACGCGCCGCCTCACCGTCGCGGACGGCCGGGTCGCCGACGACCTGGCCCCGGCGGACCGCTGACGGCCGGACGGCTCACGGCCGGACGGCTCACAGCAGGATCCTGCGTTTCACGGAGGCGTAGCGGCAGGTCAGGGACCAGTGGGCGCTGGGCCCGGCATGCCCGGGAGGGACGACCATCGTCCCGGTCGCGGCCGTCAGGTCGTTCTCGTCGGCCATGCAGAACAGGAACTCGGCCAGCTCCCGTTCCGAGCCCAGGTAGTACCAGTACGTGAACAACGGGGACCTGCCGTGGAGGAACGGGCGCTGCAGGAAGTCCTGGACCTGCGGCGGCAGGTTGCCCAGGACGCTCCGCGCTGCGTCGTCCAGGTCCAGGTGCGGGGGTTCCGTGCCGGGCGGTGCCGGTGGCGGCGGCGCACCGGCGTCCGGCCGGTGCTCGACCTCGGTGGCGCGCAGTGAACCCGGCACGAACTCGAACACGTGGATCCAGGTGATGCGCAGGCGGCGGTGGAAGACGTGCCCCGGCGCGGTGTAGGCGAAGGCCTTCTCGCCGAGCACGGCCCCGCTCACCCGGCCTTCGGCCTCCTCCTTGGCGCACCGGTAGATCGTCGTCCCGCACGTCCCGGCGAGCTTCCCGCGGACCCGCTCGCCGAGGAGGTCCCAGCATTCCTGCGGGCCCTTGCCGTCGTCGTCGAACGTCAGGTCGCCGGGCGGGTGCGGGGTGAGGGACGGTTCCATGGCGCTCCCCTGGCCGACGTGCAGGCAGTGTAAGCCGGGTCAGAGGGCGTCAATGGCCTCGGGGGAGAGGACGTTGGCGAGGACCATGGCGGCGCAGCCGGTGAGGCCGGCGCTCTCGCCGAGGCGGCTCGGCTCGATGCGCAGGCTGCGCGTCGCGAGGACGGTGGAGCGCTGGTAGACGACCTCGCGCAGGCCCGCGATGAGGGGTTCGTCGGCGCCGACGAGGTCGCCGCCGAGGACGACGACGGCGGGGTTGAGCAGGTTCACGGCGGTGGCGACGACCTCGCCGATGCGGCGGCCCGCCTCGCGCAGCAGCGCGACGGTGGCGGGGTCGCCGGCGCGGGCCATCGCGGCGAGGGCGGGCAGGTCCGCGGCGGGCGAGCGGGCCAGCAGGGCGGTGCCGCCGGCGACGGCCTCGACGCAGCCGGTGTTGCCGCAGCGGCACGGCGCGTCCCCGGCGGCCGGGACGGGGACGTGGCCGATCTCCCCGGCCGCGCCGAGCGCGCCGCGCTGGATCACGCCGCCCGCGATGACGCCCGCGCCGATGCCGGTGGACACCTTGACGAACAGCAGGTCCTGGACGCCCGGGTGGGCTTGGTGCTCGCCGAGCGCCGCGGTGTTGACCTCGTTGTCGAGGTGGGCGGGGACGCCGAACCGCTCCAGGACGGGCGGGCTGACCTCGACGCGGTTCCAGCGTCCGGCGACGTGCTCGACGGCGTCGGGCACGCCGAGGCCCACGCCGCGGATCGACGCCGGGTCGATGCCGGAGCCGGCGAGGAGGTCGCTCCACTGGTCGAGGAGGCGCGGCAGCGTCTTGCCCGCGGTGACGTCGGCGGGCGGCGCGTCCGTCCGGGCGAGGACGCGGCCCGCGAGGTCGCAGACGGCGAGCTGGCCGCGGGACTGGCCGAGGTTGGCGACGAGCACGGCGCCCCCGGCGGCGTTGAACGCCAGGCGGGCCGGCGGGCGCCCGCCGGTGGACGGGCCGTCGGCGCGCTCGACGACGAGGCCGCGCGCGATCAGGTCGGCGACGCGGGACGCGACGGCGGGGCGGGAGAGGCCGGTGACGCGGCCCAGATCGGCGCGGGTGGCGACGCCGTCCTCGCGGATCAGGCGCAGCACGTCGCCGGTCGTGCACGGGCGGGTCACGGGGCGCGGCATCCGGTCAGTCAAGCACGGCCCTCTTCCGTACGTCTAGTTCGCCGAACATACGGACTTTTGTTAGTTGAAGTTCATAAGTCGGCTTGTATGCGTGACCTATGTCTCGATAGTTTGGCGATCTACCGATCCCCCTGGTCTGGAGCTCGCGATGGCCTTGCACCCTGTCTTGGAACGCGTCACACAGCGCATCGCCGAGCGGAGCGCCGCCCGGCGCACCGCCTACCTCGACCGCATCGGCGCCGCCCGCACGCAGGGCCCGGCGCGCGGCGGCATGGGGTGCGCGAACCTGGCGCACGGGTTCGCGGCCTGCGGCGTCCAGGACAAGCTGTGGCTGCGCGGGAACGTCACGCCGAACATCGCGATCGTGTCGGCGTACAACGACATGCTCTCCGCGCACCAGCCGTTGAAGGACTACCCGGACATCCTGAAGGCCGCGATCCGCCAGGCGGGCGGCACCGCGCAGTTCGCGGGCGGCGTCCCGGCGATGTGCGACGGCATCACGCAGGGCCGCGCCGGCATGGAGCTGTCGCTGTTCAGCCGGGACGTGGTGGCGATGGCGACGGCGGTGGCGCTGTCGCACGACATGTTCGACGGCGCGCTGCTGCTCGGCGTCTGCGACAAGATCGTCCCGGGCCTGGTGATCGGCGCGCTGGCGTTCGGGCACCTGCCGGTGATCCTGGTGCCGGCCGGGCCGATGGCGTCCGGGCTGCCGAACGCGCAGAAGGCCAAGGTCCGCAAGCGGTACGCGGCGGGGGAGATCGGCCGGGACGAGCTGCTCGCCGCGGAGGCCGCGTCCTACCACTCGCCCGGCACCTGCACCTTCTACGGGACGGCCAACTCCAACCAGCTGCTCATGGAGGTCATGGGCCTGCACCTGCCGGGCGCCAGCTTCGTCCCGCCGGGGACCCCGCTGCGCGACGGGCTGACGGAGGCGGCCGGGCGGCGCATCCTCAAGCTGACCGACCTCGCGGACGAGTACACCCCGATCGGCGAGCTGCTGGACGAGCGGGCGTTCGCCAACGCGATCGTCGCGCTGCTCGCGACCGGCGGGTCCACCAACCACACGCTGCACCTGGTCGCGATGGCCGCCGCCGCGGGCATCGAGCTGACCTGGGACGACTTCGACGAGCTGTCCAAGGTGACGCCGCTGCTCACCCGGCTCTACCCGAACGGGACCGCCGACGTGAACCACTTCCACGCCGCCGGCGGCACCGCGTTCCTCATCGGCGAGCTGATCGACGCGGGGCTGCTGCACGAGGACGCCCGGACGGTCGGCGGCGCCACCCTCGCCGCGTACCGGAGGACGCCGCGGCTCGACGGCGGACGGGTCGTGTGGGACGAGGCGCCCGCCGCGTCCGGCGACACCGACGTCCTGCGCCCCGCGGACGAGCCGTTCGACACCCACGGCGGCCTGCACACCGTGTCCGGCAACCTCGGCCGCGCCGTGATCAAGGTGTCGGCGGTGCGGCCCGAGCACCGCACGGTCGAGGCGCCCGCCCGGGTGTTCGAGTCGCAGGAGGCGCTGCAGGAGGCGTTCGCCGCCGGCGAGCTGGACCGGGACGTCGTCGCGGTCGTCCGGCACCAGGGGCCGCGCGCCAACGGGATGCCGGAGCTGCACCGCCTCACCCCGCCGCTGTCGGTGCTCCAGGACCGCGGGTTCCGGGTCGCGCTGGTCACGGACGGACGCATGTCGGGCGCCTCGGGGGCGGTGCCCGCCGCGATCCACGTGTCGCCGGAGGCGGCGGCGGGCGGCCCGCTCGCCCGCGTCCGCGACGGCGACGTCGTCCGGCTGGACGCCGACAAGGGGCTGCTGGAGGTGCTCGTTCCCGACGAGGAGTTCGACGCCCGCATCCCGGGCGGCGCGGCGCCGTCCGCCGAGGAGTGGACCGGCACCGGACGCGAGCTGTTCGACGTGTTCCGCCGCTCGGTCGGCGCGGCCGAACTCGGCGCCGGGGTGTTCGCGTGAGCGGGGTGTGGCTGGTCGCCGACGTCGGCGGCACGAACGCCCGCTTCGCCCTCGTCGACGGCCCGGACGGCACCCCGGACCGGGTCGAGTCGCTGCCCACCCGCGACCACGCGGGGCTCGCCGAGGCCGCGGCCGCCTACCTCGAACGGCACGCCCCGGACGTCCGGCCGACGGCCGCGTGCCTGGCGGTGGCGGGTCCCGTCACCGACGGCACCTACCACCTGACCAACGCGGGCTGGCCGAAGGGCACCGCGGACGGAGTGCGCGAGCACCTCGGGATCCCGCACCTGGAGATCCTCAACGACTTCGAGGCGCTCGCCCTCGCGCTGCCCCGCCTCGGGCCGGACGACCTGGTCCCGATCGGCCCCGCCGGCGACCGCCCCGCCGGGGCCGCGCCGCTCGCGGTGCTCGGCCCGGGGACCGGGCTCGGCGTCGCCGGGCTCGTCCCGACGCCCGCCGGATGGGTGCCGCTGGCCAGCGAGGGCGGGCAGGTCGATATCCCCGCCGCCACCGACCGGGAGCTGGCTGTCGCGCGGCTGCTGCGCGCCGAGCACGGCACCGCCCGCGCCGAGTCCCTGCTGTCCGGCGCCGGCCTCGCCCGCATCCACCGCTACCTGGCGATACTCGACGGTGTGAAGGCCGAGCCGCTGGACCCCGCGCGGATCTGCGCCCACGACGACGACCCGCTCTGCGCGGAGGCCGTCGCGATGTTCTGCGCGCTGCTCGGCTCGCTCGCCGGGAACGTCGCGCTGACCCTCGGCGCCCGCGGCGGCGTCCACCTCGGCGGCGGCATCCTGCCGCGCATCGCGGGCGCGCTGCACCGCAGCGACTTCCGCGCCCGCTTCGAGGCGAAGCCGCCCGTCGAGGACTACCTGCGCCCCATCCCGACCTCGCTGATCGTCCACCCCGGCCCGGCCCTCGTCGGCGCCGCCGTCCGGCTGGCGCAGACCCCCGCCGCCCTGGAACCCCTGGAGCACGCATGAACACCGAAGAGCTGTTCGGACTGGCGCCCGTCGTCCCGGTCGTCGTCCTCGACGACGCCGACCACGCCGTCCCGCTCGCCCGTGCCCTGGTCGACGGCGGGCTCCCCGCGATCGAGGTGACGCTGCGCACCCCCGCCGCCGTCGAGTCGATCGAGCGGATCGCCGCCGAGGTCCCGGACGCCGTCGTCGGCGCGGGCACGGTCGTCACCGCGCGGGACGCGGAGCGGTCGCTGAAGGCGGGCGCGCGGTTCCTCGTCAGCCCCGGCTGCACGCCCCGGCTGCGGGCCGCGATGGCGGACACCGGCCTGCCGTTCCTGCCGGGCGTCTCCAGCGCGTCGGAGGCGATGGCGCTGCTGGAGGAGGGCGTCACCGCGATGAAGTTCTTCCCGGCCGAGCCGGCCGGCGGCGTCCCCTACCTGAAGGCGCTCGGCGGGCCGCTGCCGCAGATCACGTTCTGCCCGACCGGCGGCATCCGGCCCGGCAACGCCGCCGACTACCTCGCGCTGCCGAACGTCGGCTGCGTCGGCGGCACCTGGCTGACCCCGTCCGACGCCGTCCGCGCGGGGGACTGGGACCGCGTCCGCGCGCTCGCCGCCGAGGCCGCGGAACTCCGCCCGGCCTGATGTCACGTTCGCGGGTCTCCCTCCCGTCTCCTGGGCAGGAGCGAGAACAAGGGAGGCCCGTGATGGACAGCACGAACATCCGCGAGACGCTCGACGGCCTGGCGCGCCAGCGCACCGTCCTGCTGACCACCTACCGCAAGGACGGCACGCCGGTCGGGACGCCGGTGAACGTCGTCGTCCGCGGCGACCACGCCTACTTCCGCACCTACGACCAGGCGTACAAGGCCAAGCGGATGGCCCGCAACCCCGAGGTCGAGGTCGCGCCGAGCACCTACAGCGGCAAGGTCACCGGCCCCGCGGTGCGCGGCCGCGTCCGGCTGCTGAGCGAGGAGGAGGCGAAGCCGATCCGCCGGATGCTGGCGCGCAAGCACCGCTTCCAGCAGGGCTTCGCCGTCCCGCTCTTCCACCGGATGAAGCACTACAAGACCCTGCACTACGAGCTGACGCTCGACGCGTGACCGCCGTCGCGGTGCGGGCAGGGCCCGGCCCCGAGCCCTGCCCCGCCCGCCGCCGGGACGAGGTCCATCCGCAGCCGCCCGCAGGCGCAGCGGCTCCAGACGACGACGCCGTCACTGGTGAGATGCCGGGAAAGGATCCTGCCTCGCTGTGTCATGACGGCAGTCTGCCCAGACCGGAACGTTGCCGTCTATTTCACATTTCCGCAGTCATCCGTGCAAAATGATTGCATGATCGATCTGCGGCGGCTGCACATGCTCCGGCTCGTCCACCAGTACGGGACGGTCACCTCGGCGGCGGACGCGCTGCACCTCACCCCGTCCGCCGTCTCCCACCACCTGCGGGAGCTCGCACGCGAGCTGAAGGTGCCGCTGCTGGAACCGCAGGGCCGCCGCGTCCGCCTCACCCCGGCCGCGCACCTGCTCATCGAGCACGCCGACGCGATGCTCGCCCGCTGGGAGGAGGCGCTCGCCGACCTGGAGTCGCACCGCGCCGGCGCGTCCGGGCCGCTGCGCATGTGCGGGTTCCCCACGGCGGTCGGCGGCCTGGTCGCCCCCGCCGCCGGGGCGCTGCTGCGCGCCGATCCGGCCCTCGCGGTCGAGATCCGCGAGTGCGACACCGACGTGGCCGTGGGCCTGCTCGCGGCCGGCGAGACCGACATCGCGGTCATCGAGCCCACCGCGGACGCGCCGCCGCCCGGCGACCCGCGCTTCGACCGCGAGCCGCTGATGGCGGAGGCGCTCGACCTGATCGTCCCGGCCGGGCACCCGCTCGCGGGCCGGCGCGGCGTCCGGCTGGAGGACGCCGCGGGCGAAGCGTGGATCAGCGTGCAGGGCTGCGTCCACCACCAGCAGGTCATGACCTACTGCGCGGCGGCGGGGTTCACGCCCCGGATCGCGCACAATGCCACCACCTGGGCGGTGATCTGGGCGCTGGTCAGCAACGGGCTCGGCGTCTCGCTCGTGCCGCGGCTCGCGGACGGGCCCGCCGGCCAGCCGGTCGTGCGCGTCCCGCTGTCCGGCGACGCGGTGCCGATGCGGCAGGTGCTGACCTGCGTGCGGCGCGGCAGCCGCGCGAACCCGCTGATCGTCCGCGCCCTCGCCGCGCTGCGCGACGCCGTCCCGTCCCGCTGCGCCCGCCTCCCCGACCGCTCCGCCGCCTAGGCTCACCCGCCGCCTGACGCCCGGCGGGCGGCGGGCGTCAGGTGGCGGGCGTCAGGCGCCGGGGGTGAGGTGGCGGCGGGAGCGGCGGGCGCCCGCCAGCAGCATCGCCGCGCGGACCAGCCAGATCACCAGCGCGACGTGCAGCACGGCCAGCGCCGCCGTCCCCACGCCCACCGTGAACGCGACCGCGAAGAACACGGCGACCATCAGCGGGAACGCGGGGAAGCGCGGGCCGCGCCGGTGCGCCATGTGCCCGTGAGGGCGGTGATGCCGGCGCGTCGGGCGCCCCGGGCCGCCGAACACGAGCGCCGGGCCGAGCTCCCAGGGGACCTCGCCGAAGGCCGCCGCGGGCCGCTCCGGTTCGGGCAGGCCGTTCGGCGCGGGCAGGTCGCGGACGAGGACGCGCAGGTCGCCGCGCGTCTTGGCGGACAGCACGGCGTCCAGCCGCTCGTCGAGTTCACCGCGGTCGAGCCGCCCCGCCGCGAAGTGGTCGTGCAGGGCGACCATCACGGCGTCCCGCTCGGCGTCGCCGATGCGGATGTCGTCCGGGCGAGTCACTGGTCTACTCCTCGTCGTCGTCGGCGGCCGTCGGGCCCGCGTCGCCGGCGGGACCATCGGCGGGCGCGTCGTCGGCCAGGATCCGGTACAGGCTCCGGCGGGCCTCCGACAGGACGTCCCTGGCCTGGGCGACCTGCTCGGGGCTGCCGGAGTGGACGATCTGCATGACCGCGGCCCCCGTCTGCGCGGCCTGCTTGAACAGGTCGGGCACGCCCTCGCCGAACTCGGGCGTCATCTCCGCCCACGGCTCGGCGAGCCGCTCGGCGTTCTCCTCGACGTGGGCGCGGCCCTCGTCGGTGAGGTGGAAGGTGCGGCGGCCGCCGCCCTCCTCGCCCGCGATGAGGCCCTCGTCGGCGAGCTGCTGCAGCGCCGGGTAGACCGCGCCGGGGCTGGGCTTCCAGGCGCCGCCGCTGCGCTCGTTGATCTCCTGGATGATCTGATAGCCGTTGCGGGGCTCCTCGGCCAGCAGGACGAGGATCGCCGCACGGACGTTGCCCTTGCGCGCCTTCGGCCCCCGTCCCCAGGGGCCGCGCCCGCGCGCCCACGGCGGCCGGCCGGGCCCGAATCCGCCGCCCGGCGGCCCCCAGGGGCCGGGCCCGCCGCCGAACATCGGGCCGAAGCCGGGGAACTCGCCGCGGGCTCCGGGGCCGTGGTGCCCCGGTCCGTGGTGCCGGGACGCCGCGTGCGCGGCCTTCGCTCCGAGCGCCGCCGCCGCGAACGCCCAGCGCCAGTCGGGTCCGCCGTGCGCGTGTGCCGCTCCCATGTTCCGCACCTTCCTTCTGAGATCTTTCTTTGATCCCTCGCGATACGACAACGATATATCGAAGACGGCTCGCTGTGCCAGATGGTTCCCGGAACCGGGCGGCGGATCCCCGGCCGGATCGCGCCGGCCGTCCGGGACATGATCATCTATTCCGGTCATGGCCGTCTGACCGGCGGAAATGCTGGGTAAACAGCCGGGCGGGGGGACGATGGGGACTCAGGAAGCGGCGACCGCGCGGGACGCGGTCCTCACCCGGGACGGCGCCGGAACGCGGGGGCGGGCGAGCGGCGAGGTGCTGCTCGGCCTGGCGCTGTTCGGGCTGTACTCCCTGGTGGCGATGCTGCCGGAGCAGGTCAGGGAGCACGCGGCCCGCCGGCGCGGGGAGGCGGTGCTCGCGCTGGAGCGGGCCCTGCACCTCGACGTGGAGCACGCCCTCAACGGCTGGCTCGCCGGACGGCCCGCCTGGCGCGCCCTCGCGGACTACGAGTACGCGACCGCCTACCTCGCGGCCACGCTCGCGGTGCTGGTCTGGCTGTACGTGCGGCACCCCGACCGGTACCGGACGGCGCGCAACGCGTTCGTCATGCTGAACGTCGCCGCGATCGCCTGCTTCGCGCTGTTCCCGGTGATGCCGCCGCGGTTCATGGGCGACCTCGGCTTCGTCGACACCGTCCGGCTCGGCCGGACGTGGGGGTCGTGGGGCTCGCCGGTGATCGAGCACGCGGACCGGTTCGCGGCCGTCCCGTCCCTGCACATGGCCTGGGCGTTATGGGCGGGCGTGGAGCTCGCGCGGGCGGGCGCGCCGCGCCCGGCGCGGATCCTGAACGGCGCGCACATCGCCGTCACCGCGTACGTCATCGTCGCGACGGCCAACCACTACGTGCTGGACGCGGTCGCGGCGGTGCCGCTGGTGGCGCTGTCGGTGGTCACCGCCGAGCGGCTGGCCGCGCGCCCGCCCGCCGCCGAGCGGGTCCCGGCGCAGGACGCGTTCTTCCTCGCGGTGGAGAGCGCCGCGGCGCCGCAGCACGCGGGCGGCGTCATCATGCTCGACACCTCCCGCCGCGCGCTCGGCCGGCTCGACCTGGTCCGGCTGATCGGCGACCGGCTCGACCGGCTGCCCCGGTTCCGGCAGCGGCTGGAGGACGGCGGCCGGTGGCGGCGGCCGGTCTGGCGCGACCACCCCGCCATCGACTGGTCCTGGCACGTCACCGAGCGCGACGTCGACGGGATGGACGGCCTGCGCGCGATGATCGCCGAGATCCAGGCCGAGCCGCTGCCCCGCGACCGGCCGCTGTGGCGGATGATCCTGGTCGGCGGGGCCGCGCCCGGCCGCACCACGCTGGTGTTCCTGATGCACCACGTCGTCGCGGACGGCGTCGGCGTCGTCGCGCAGGCCATCTCGCTGATGGAGCCCGCCGCGCCGGGCCCGTCCGGCGGCGGGGAGCCGGCGACGCCGCCGCGCCGCCGGGTCCGCGAGGCGCTCGCGGGCGCCGTCGGCCTCGCGCAGCTCGCCGCGGACGGCGGGGCCGGCCCGGCGCCCGCGCGGCTGCCGTCCGCCGGGACGGCCGGGCGCCGCTTCGGCACCCTGCGCGTCCCGCTCGACGAGGCCCGCGCGATCGCCCGGCGGCACGGCGCCCGCGTCTCCGACGTCGTGATGTGCGCGGTCGCGGGCGCGCTGCGGCGGACCGTCCGGTTCCCGGCGGGGCAGGCGCCGCGGGAATGCCGCGTCGCGGTGCCGCTGATGATGCGGTCACCCGGCCAGGGCATGGAGGGCAACCACACCACCGCCGTCATGGTGGACCTGCCGATCGGCGCGATGCCGGAGCGCGAGCGGCTCGCCGAGATCGCCCGGCGCAGCCGCGTCCTGCGGTCCGGCACCCGCGCGCTCGCCGCGTGGTTCGTGATGCGGCAGGCCGGGCGGCTCATGCCGGTGCCGCTGCACGCGCGGTTCGCCCGGGCCGTCTACGGCGGCCGGTTCCTGCAGGGGATCGTGTCGAGCCTGCCGGCCAGCCGCGAGCGGCTGCTGCTGACGGGCGTCCCGGTGACCGGCGTCTACCCGGTCGTCCCGCTCGCGCCCGGCGCGCCGCTCGCGGTCGCCGCGCTCGGCGTCGACCGCGAGCTGTGCTTCGGCGTCTGCGCGGACACCGGGCTGGTGGACGACGCCGGCGCGCTGGCCGCCGCCGTCCGCGACGTCGTCCGCGAGCTGCGGGACGACTGATCAGCCGATCGGCCGCCGCCGATCAGACGCTCCGCACCGCGCGGAGCGACTCCTTCAGCGAGCCCATCGTCGCGAACACGGCGGTGGGCTCGTAGCCGCAGTGCGCCATGCAGTTGGCGCAGCGGTCGTCGCGCCCGCGGCCGTAGGAGTCCCAGTCGGTCTCCTCCAGCAGCTCCTTGTAGGACTGTGCGTAGCCGTCGTCCATCAGGTAGCAGGGACGCTGCCACCCCTTCAGCGAGTACGACGGGATCGCCCACGCCGTGCACGGGAAGTCGACCTTGCCCTCGAGGAAGTCCAGGAACAGCGGCGAGTGGTTGAACCGCCAGCGCTTGCGGTTGCCGCCCGCGAACGCCTTCTGGAACAGCGACCGGGTCTCCTGCACGCCGAGGAAGTGGTCCTGGTCGGGCGCCTTCTCGTAGGCGTACGCCGGCGAGATCATCATCTGGTCGACGCGCAGGTCGTCGTTCAGGTAGTCGAGCACGTCGATGACGGTCTGCGGGGTGTCGGTGTTGAACACCGTGGTGTTCGTGGTGACCCGGAACCCGCGCTCCTGGCACATCCGGATCGCCGCGACCGCCTCGTCGAACACGCCCTCCTTGCACACGGACGCGTCGTGCCGCTCGCGGAGCCCGTCGATGTGCACCGCCCACGCGAAGTACCGGGACGGCGCGAAGTCGTCGATCTTCCTCGGGATCAGCGCGGCGTTCGTGCACAGGAACACGTACCGCTTCATCCGGATCAGCTCGCGGACCAGCTCGCCGATCTGCGGGTGCATCAGCGGCTCGCCGCCCGCGATCGACACCATCGGCGCCCCGCACTCGCGGATCGCGGCGACGGCCTGCTCGACCGGCATGCGCTGCTTGAGGACGTCCGCCGGATGCTGGATCTTGCCGCAGCCCGCGCACGCCAGGTTGCAGGCGAACAGCGGCTCCAGCTCGACGATCAGCGGGAACTTCTTGCGCCCCGCCAGCTTGTTCCGCAGGACGTACCCGCCGACGCGCAGGCTCTGGCGCAGTGGCATGGCCATTTAGGAACCGATCCCCTTCACGTAGCGGCCCAGCGCCGACAGCGGGAACACCAGGCGGTACAGGTGGTAGTTGATGTAGAAGTCGCCGGGGAACCCGGTGCCGGT
Source organism: Actinomadura sp. NPDC048394 (assembly GCF_040651755.1). Taxonomy (NCBI): domain Bacteria; kingdom Bacillati; phylum Actinomycetota; class Actinomycetes; order Streptosporangiales; family Thermomonosporaceae; genus Actinomadura; species Actinomadura sp. NPDC048394. The sequence goes on from NZ_JBEZJL010000034.1 coordinate 80,237, forward strand.
GAAGTGCTCCTCGTCCCAGGTGCCGTCGGGGCGCTGGTGCTCGACGAGCCACCGCACGCCCCGCTCGACGGCCGGGCCGCGCTCCCCGGCCGCGAGCAGCGCGAGCAGCGCCCACGCGGTCTGCGACGCGGTCGAGACGCCGTGCCCGACCCATTCCGGGTCGCGGTAGGAGCGCAGGTCCTCGCCCCAGCCGCCGTCCTCGCGCTGGTGGCGCTCCAGCCAGCGGACCGCCCGCCGGATCGCCGGCTTCTCCGGCCGGACGCCCGCCGCGACGAGCGCGGGCACCACGCTCCCGGTGCCGTACACGTGGTTGGCGCCCCACCGGCCGAACCAGGACCCGTCGTCCTCCTGCGCCTTCAGCAGCCACACGACGGCCCGCTTCACCAGCGTCGAGTCGGCCATGCCGCGGTGGCTGAGCGCCTCCACGACGTGCGCGGTGACGTCCGCGGACGGCGGGTCGATGACCTCGCCGAAGTCGCAGAACGGCAGCCGGCGGCACAGCGCGCGGGTGTTGTCGGCGTCGAACGCGCCGAACCCGCCGTCCCGCGACACCATCCCGGCCATCCACCGCACGCCGCGCTCGATCGCCGGCTCGGCCTCCGGACGGCCGACCCGGCTCAGCGCGAGGACGGCCTCGGCGGTGTCGTCGGTGTCGGGGTAGTAGTCGTTGTCGAACTCGAACGCCCACCCGCCCGGCGGCAGGTCGGGGCGGCGCACCGACCAGTCGCCCGGCCCCCGCACCTCCTCGCCTACCACCCACTTGGCCGCCGCCTCCAGGGCCTGGTGGTCGCCGGGCACGCCCGCGTCGACCAGCGCGTTCATCGCAAGCACGGTGTCCCAGACGGGGGACTGGCACGCCTCCAGCCGGCGGCCCTTCGCGTCCCGGATGGTGAAGCGCTCCAGCCCGTCCAGGCCGCGCCGCACCACCGGGTGGTCCAGGCCGTGGCCGAGCAGGTGCAGCGCGAGCAGCGAGTACACCCACGGCGGCTGGATGCCGCCCCACGACCCGTCCGGCTCCTGCCGCGCGATGATCCACTCGCCGGCGCGGCGCAGCGCCGCCTTGCGCAGGCCGGGCAGCGGCCGCCGCTCGTAGACGCGCAGCGCCTTGTCGAGCGCGCCGAACGCCTCGTCCCAGCCGGGCAGGCCCCGCCGCCGGCGCCGTACGGGCCGCCCCGACCGCAGCTCCTCCAGCTCGAACGGCAGCGGCCGGACGGGCCGCTTCGCCGCGACGACCGTCAGCGGGACGATCGTCTGCCGCGCCCAGCACGCGAAGTCGTAGACGTTCAGCGGGAACCAGCGCGGCAGGAACACCATCTCCGGCGGCACCACCGGCAGCTCGTCCCACGGCCAGTGCCCGAACATCGCCAGCCAGAAGCGGGTGAAGACGCGGGTGGCGGGGATGCCGCCCTCGCCGCGGACGAAGGCGGCGGCGCGCCGCATGTGCGGGGCGTCCGGCTCGTCGCCGGCGAGCCGCAGCGCCACGTACGCCTCGACGGTCGTGGACAGGTCCGGCGGCCCGTCGTGGAAGTTCGCCCAGGTGCCGTCGGGCGCCTGCTGCGAGCGGATCCAGCGGGCCGCCTCGCGGGTGTCGTCCGCGGTGCGGATGCCGAGGAACTCGCGCAGCAGCAGGTCCTCGGCGTCCATGGTCACGTTGGTCTGGAGCTCGCCCTTCCACCAGCCCTCGGGCGCCTGGAGGCCGAGCAGGTGGTCGCGGGCCGCCGCCATCGCCTCGGCGGCCGTCCGGGTCCCGGTGGACGCGGTGGACGCGGTGGTCTCGGTGGGTTCGGTCGCGGTCATCAGTGGTCCCGGCGGGTGACGAAGGCGGCGATGTGCAGGAACTCGGCGCGGACGGGCTCGGGCAGCCCGGCGGACGCCAGGTGGGCGGCCGCGCTCGCGATCCGCTCGCCGGCCTCCGCCTCGGCCCACGCCCGGCCCCCGGCCGCGTCGACGAGCGCGGCGGCCTCGGCCAGCTCGTCCTCGTCGGGGCCCTCGGGGTCCGGCGGCCGGGCGTACAGCTCGGCGAGCCGCGCCCCCTCCGGCGTGCCGGAGTTCAGCGCGGCGACCACCGGCAGCGACATCTTCCGCGACCGCAGGTCCGACAGCGCCGGCTTCCCGGTCGTGGCGGGGTCGCCCCAGATGCCGAGCAGGTCGTCCACCAGCTGGAACGCCAGGCCGAGGTCGGCGCCGAACGACTCCAGCGCGGCGGCCAGCGGCTCCGGCGCGCCGTCCAGCACCGCCCCGATCGCGCACGAGCAGGCGAGCAGCGCGGCGGTCTTGTCCGCCGCCATCGCCGTGCATTCGTCGAGGCCGACCTGGCGGCGCGTCTCGAACTCCAGGTCGAGGGACTGGCCCGCGATGAGCCGCCGCGTCGCGACGGCCAGCGAGCGCGCCGCCCGCGCCGACCCCTGCCCGGGCGCCTCCAGCAGCACCTCCAGGGCGAGCGCGAGCAGCGCGTCGCCCGCGAGGATCGCGGCGGGCTCCCCGAACACCGTCCACGCCGCCGGGCGGTGCCGGCGGGTCCGGTCGCCGTCCATGATGTCGTCGTGGAGCAGCGAGAACGCGTGCGTCAGCTCCACCGCGACCGCGCCGGGCAGCGCGCTCTCCGGCGGCGCCCCCGCGGCCCGCGCCGACAGCAGCGCCAGCGCCGGGCGCAGCGCCTTCCCGGCGGGCGCCGCGAGCGGGCGGCCCTCCTCGTCGGCCCAGCCGAGATGGTAGGCCGCGACCCGGTAGGTGCGCGGATCGAGCCGGCCGACCGCGGCGCGCAGCGCCCCGTCGACCAGCCCGCGAACATCGGTCATCGAGACCGGAACGGCCGTCATCGATCACACCTCTCCAAGCGGCGGTGGGCCGGGGGAGGCGCGGCGGACGCGGCGGTCACCGGTCCCGCACCCCCTCCAGGTGGCGGCGGACCAGGCGGGCGGCGGTCAGGCCGCTGCGCACGGCGCCCTCCATCGTGTCGGGCCAGCCCGTGTCGGTCCACGCGCCGGCCAGGAACAGGCCGCGGGCCCGGGTCGCGGCCCCCGGGCGCGGCGACCGGCTGCCCGGCCGCTGCCGGAACGTCGCCCGCCGCTCCCGCGTCACGAACAGCTCGCGGACGCGCGCGCCGCGCGCCGCCGGCAGCAGCCGCGCCAGCTCCGGCACGAACTCCGCGCGCAGCGCCGCGGTCGGCCGGTCGATCCAGCGGTCCGCGGCCGACAGCGAGATCGCCAGGTACTGGCCGTCGCGCAGCCCGGCCACCCCCGACCGGTCGAAGATCCACTGGACGGGGGAGCCGACCGCCGCGGCGAACGGCTCGTCCAGCACCGGCCGGTCGTACACCACGTGCACGTTCACGATCGGGCTCGCGTCCAGCTCGTGCCAGCGCAGCGGCTGCGGCAGCGCCTCGGCGGGCAGCAGCCGCGCCGCCGCCTCGTGCGGGACGGCCAGCACCACCGCGTCCGCCGCGATCGGCACGCCGTCCACGATCACCTTCGGGTCGGTGGTGACCGCCTCGACCTTCGCCTTGAGCCGGACGGTGCCGCCCATCTCCGCGATCCGGCGCAGCGCCGGGCCGCCGTGCAGCTCCCCGAGCGGGACGGTCGGGACGCCGATGTCGGCGGCGTCCGGCCGCCCGAACAGCGCCCGCCGGCACACCATCGCCGACAGGCCGAGCGCGGCGTCGCCGACCTCGGCGTTCAGCGCCGCGGTGATGAACAGCCCCCACAGCGCCTCCCGCGCCCACGGCCGCTGCCCGCGCTCGGCGAGCCACGCGCCCGCCGACAGCAGGTCCAGCGCCGGGTCGTCGGGGTCGAGCCGCTGCAGCCCCGCCGACGCGCGCACCGCCCGGAGCCGGTCGGCGACCGGCAGGTGCGAGTAGCGCGCCAGCGACGGCAGCAGGTGCAGCGGGCTCGGCAGCGGCGACCTGCGCAGCCGCGCCGGCCGCGCGCCCGGCCGCAGCACCGCGACGTCGAACCGGTCCTGCATCCGCACCAGGTGCTCGGCGCGGAGCCGCCGCAGCAGCCCCTGGTAGGCGGTGCAGCAGCGCAGGAACACGTGCTGGCCGTTGTCGACGCTCAGCTCGTCGCGGCGGAACGAGTGGGTCGCGCCGCCGAGCCACGGCCGGGCCTCCACCAGCGTGACCGGGACGCCCGTCTCCTGCAGGGCGATCGCGGTGCTGATGCCGGCCAGGCCGCCGCCGACGACGACGACGCTCACCGCTCCACCCCCGTCAGCGCGCGCGCCGCGACCACGGCCTTCTGCCACGTCGGCAGCGAGACCCGCGAGTTCAGCGCCGCGGCCGGGTTCTCCGCGATGCTCTCCAGCAGCCGCCGGTAGATCCCCGCCATCGCCGCGGTGCACGCCGCGCTGCGCCGGTCCAGCAGCGGCAGCAGCCGCAGCCCCTCCGCGTACCAGGCGCGCGCCCGCTCCGCCTGGAAGCCGATCAGCTTGTGCAGCCGCCACGGCGGGTCGATGAACACGCCCGACTCGTCCAGCTCCAGCGTGCAGCCGAACTGCTCCAGATCCTCGGCGGGCAGGTACACCCGCCCCGCCATCCGGTCCTCCCGGACGTCCCGCAGGATGTTCGTGAGCTGCAGCGCGACGCCCAGCGAGTCCGCGAGCCCCTCGGCGCGCTGCCGGCCGTCCGACCCGAACACCCCGAGCGACAGCCGGCCCACCGAGCCCGCGACCTGCTGGCAGTAGCGCAGCAGGTCGTCGAACGTCTCGTAGCGGGCGCCCCGCACGTCGCTCTCGCAGCCGTCGATCAGCTCGTCGAACGCGGCGAGCGGGATCGGGAACCGGCCCGCCGCGTCCGCCAGCGCCGTCAGCACCGGATGGCCCTCCAGCGCCCGCACGTCGCTGCGCCGCCGCAGCACGTCCTGGACGGTCAGCAGCCGCTGCCGCGACCGGTCCAGCAGGTCCAGCCGCACGCACGCCGGCTCCGGGCCGTCCCCGACGTCGTCGACGCCGCGCGCGAACGCGTAGATCGCGCTCATCGCGCGGCGCTTCGGCGGCGGCATCAGCCGGATCCCGTAGGAGAAGTTGCGGGCCTCCTCGCGGACCACCCGCTCGCAGTGCCGGTACGCCCCGGCGACCTCGTCGGCCCGCTCACACGTCTCTGAAACCGTCATCGCTCAGCCCCTTCCCAGTGCGCGCGCCCACCCGGCCAGCACTGCGGCCCGGCGGGGGCGCGGCGGACGCGCGAGCACGTCGTAGCGGGCGCCGGCGAGCGCCGCCAGCGCCGCCCGCCCGCCGGCCACGTAGCCGCCCACGGCGACCCGGGCCCATCCGGACAGTCCCCTCATCAGCGGCGCGGCGCCGCGGTCCAGCAGGTCGCGGGCGCGCCCCGCCTCCAGCGCCACCACCCCGCGCAGCCGCGTCGGCGTCGTCCGGCGGGCCAGGTCGCCGTCCGCGCAGCCGAACCGGCGCAGGTCCTCCGCCGGCAGGTACACGCGGCCGGCCCGGTGGTCCTCCGCGACGTCCTGGCAGTGCTCGATGATCTGCAGCGCCGTGCAGACCCGGTCCGACGCCCGCTCCAGCCCGGCGCCCTGGGCGCCGAACACGTGCAGCACGACGCGGCCGACCGGGTCGGCCGACAGCGCGCAGTACTCCACCAGCTGCTCGAACGTCTCGTAGCGGTGGACGACCTGGTCCTGCCGGTTCGCCTCGACCAGCCGCCGGAACGGCTCGGCCGGGATCCCGTGCGCGTGCACCGTGCCCGCCAGCCGGCGCAGCTGCGGCAGCTTCGGCGTCCCGCCCTTGTAGAGCAGGTCCAGGTCGTCGTCGACCAGGGCCAGCAGGTCCGCGCGCTGCGCGGGCGGCGCCTCGTCCCCGATGTCGTCGACGAGCCGCGCGAAGCCGTACACGGCCCGCAGGTCGGCGCGGTGCCGGGCGGGCAGCAGCCGCGCGGCGACCGGGAAGTTCTCCCGGGCCGCCAGCGCGTCCAGCATGCGGTCGTGGTCGAACGCGCTCCAGGGTGAATCGGTGATCACCTTTGTGAGATTCGCCGGTACGGCACTAAAGAAACTCTGGCCAAGGTATGGACTTATTGAAGCGCCGCGTGTCCCGGGCTGAACCGTTCCAGAGTCCCTGGCGTCTGGGCCATTGAACAGCCCATCATTCGCGTAAAGGCTGTTCAGAGAGGAAGTCCGGACATGCGGGGAACCGGCACACGTTGGGGGATGATGGTGGGGCTCATGGGGGTGAGCATGGTCCTGGCCGCCGGCTGCGGGGGCTCCGGCGGGACCTCGCACGCCGCGGCCAAGAGCGGGGCCAAGGGCGCGGCCAAGAGCGCCGCGCCGGTCAAGGCGGCTCCAAAGAAGCTCACGTTCGACCTGGTCAAAGGGGTGGGCGACACCGCGCTCGGAGGCGACCGCGCGTGCGGTTACGGGGAATGGAACGACGGCACGTTCGCGATCGACAAGCCGTACTCGAAGCAGACGACGTTCTACCGCGAATACAGCTGCTACGAGAAGAAGGGCGAGCTGTTCCCGAACGCGGCGGGACAGATGACCTATGCCGAGTTCGGCACGCCGGCCCAGGCGACCGCCTACGGAAACTACACAAAGTCCAACATTTCGGCGGTCGCGGTGCTCGTTTCGGAGAACACCGCCGTCACGATGAACATCGGTTATCTCACCGTCAACAAGATGACGCTGCTGAAGCAGGTCCAGGAGGCCTGCGGCGGCTGCGGCACCGTCATCGCCGGCCCGCACGCCTCCGACCCGGTCCCGGGCCACGTCGACAAGTCCTGACCGCCGTTAGGGTCGGGGCATGCCGACCCGCGAGCGCGAGATCACCGAGCCCGTCGACCTGTGCCTGCCCGATGGGCGCCTCGACCCCGCGGCGGTCGGCTGGACGCGGCGGCCCCTGCACCGCGCGAACCTGCGCGGCTGGGGCCGCGCCAAGCGCTGGGAGTACTGGGGCGTCGTCACGCCCCGGCACATCATCGGGCTCGTCGCGTCGTCCCTCGACTACGCGGGCGTGCACGGGATCTACGTGCTCGACCGCGAGACCGGCGAGGAGACCGGCAGGGACGCGGTGGTCCCGTTCGCGCGGGGCGCCGCGTTCCCCGACCGCAGCGGCGAGGGCGAGGCCGCCGTCCGCGGCGGGGGCGTGGCGATCGGCGTCCGGCAGCGCCCGGACGGCACCTCGCTGCGCGCCGCCGCGCGCGGCGTCCGCGTCGAGCTGGAGATCCCCCTGCCGGACGGCCACGAGTCGCTCGGCGTGGTGATCCCCTGGAGCGAGACCCGGTTCCAGTACACGGTGAAGGACGTGGGGCGGCCCGTGCACGGGCGGCTGGTGCTGCCGTCCGGCGAGCACGAGATCGGGGAGGGCGCCTTCGCCGTCCTCGACCACGGCCGCGGCAAATGGCCGTACCGGATGACGTGGAACTGGGCGGCCGCCGCCGGCCCCGGCGTCGCGCTCCAGCTCGGCGGCAAGTGGACCGCCGGCACCGGCATGACCGAGAACGCGCTCATCGTCGGCGGCCGCCTGCACAAGATCGGCGGCGAGCTGGAGTGGACCTACGACCGGTCCGGCTGGACGCGCCCCTGGGCGATCCTCGGCGACGACGTCGAGGTGGAGTTCCGGCCGTTCCACGAGAGGGCGTCCCGGGTCGAGCTCGGCGTCGTCGGCAGCGAGACCCACCAGTGCTTCGGGCACTTCAGCGGGCGGGCCCGCACGGACGACGGCGCCTGGACCGAGTTCGAGGGGCTCACGGGCTGGGCCGAGGAGGCCCGCCAGCGCTGGTGAGCGGGCTGCGCCGGTCCTCGGCGCCGCTCCGGGTCAGATCCGCAGCCCCTCGAACAGGACGGTCAGCTGGCGGTCGTACAGGGCGGTGAGGTCCTCCTCGCCGCCGCCGTCCACCCAGTGCCGCATCACCGTCATCGACACCGCGATGATCGCCGCCGCCGCGCACCGCACGTCCAGGTCCGCGGCGTCCCGGCCGGTCCGGTCCGCGATCGCCGCGGCCACCGCGTCCTGGTTGCGCAGCTGCTCGTCCATCGCCCGGGCCCGGATGCCGGGGTCGGTGAAGGAGAGCCGGATCCGGGTGAGCAGCTCCTCCCGGTCGGCCTCCAGGACGAGGCCCAGCGAGTCGGTCATCGAGTGCCGGAGCGACAGCAGGACCGGCTCGTCCGCCGGGCGCGCGGCGAGCGCGTCGGCGAGCGCCGAGTCGTACTCGTCCGACAGGATCACGTCCTCCTTCGCCGGGAAGTAGCGGAAGAACGTGCTGGGGGAGACCTCGGCCGCCGCGGCGATCTGGTCGACGGTCGTCGCCTCGTAGCCCTGCTCGTCGAACAGCCGGTACGCGGCGCGCCGGATCGCCAGCCGCGTCCTCGCCTTCTTGCGCTCGCGCAGCCCGCACGGCTTGCCGGCCGCGGTCTCCCTGGTGCTCATGCCGGCAATTCTCCCGCGCGCGCGGCCGGCTCCGTCGCGGCGGCCGGCAGGGCCTGCGCGGCGCGGGCCCGCCCGGGCAGGAAGGCAGCCGCGAGGACGGCGGCGAGGAGGGCGGCCCCCGCGCACACCAGCAGGGTCAGGCTCATCCCGTGGACGAACGCGCCGTGCGCCGACGCCAGCAGAGCTTTGTCGTGGAGGTGTGCGGCCACCGCGTCCGCGCCGGTCACCGAGCCGCGCGCCGCGCTCGCCGCCGCGTCCGGCAGCCCCGTCACCGACAGCCGCGCCAGGTATCCCGCGTTCAGGACGCTGCCGAGCGCCGCGACGCCGAGCGCCCCGCCGAGCTGCTGGATCGTCTCCAGCAGGCTCGTGCCGGTGCCGGGCCCGTCCTCCGGCAGCGACCCGATCACCAGGCTCGTCGCCGGGACGATCGCCAGCCCGAACCCGAGGCCCGCCAGCGAGAGCCACCCGGCGGCCGGGGCGTAGCCGTCGCCGGGGCCGGTGGCGGCGCCGAGCAGCGCGCCGGCGGCGAGGAGCAGCAGCCCGGCGGGGATCACGACGCGGGCGCCGAGCCGCGGGACGAGCGGCTCGGCCAGCGTCGCCGCCGCCATCAGCCCGCCGATCAGCGGCAGCAGCCGCAGCCCGCCGCCGAACGCGCCGTTGCCCAGCACGGCCTGCAGGTACTGCGGGACGACGAACAGCAGCCCCATCACCGCGAAGTTGACGAAGACGGCGATGATCGCGCCCCACCGGAACGTCCCGTCCGCGAACAGGCCGAGGTCGACCAGCGGCGCCGCCGCCCGCCGCTGCCGCCGCACGAACAGGGCCATCAGCACCGTGCCGGCGGCGAGCGGGACCAGCACGGACGCGCTGCCCCAGCCGTGCCCGGGCACCTGGATGGTCCCGTAGACGAGCGCGATGATGCCGAGGGTGCCGAGCGCCGTGCCGAGGTAGTCGAACGGCTTGCCGTCCCGGTCGCGCGGGCCGTCCGCGGGGAGCAGCCGCAGGCACGCGACCGCGGCGAGCACCGTCACCGGCACGTTGAACAGGAACACCGACCCCCACGGGAAGTGGTCGAGCAGCCAGCCGCCGACGAGCGGGCCGATCGGCATCCCGACCGCCGTCGCCGCCGTCCACACGCCGATGGCGCGCGGCAGCTCGTCCCTGCCGAACACGCGCGGCAGGATCGCCATCGACAGCGGCGTGATCATCGCCGCGCCGAGGCCGAGGACGGCGCGCGCCGCGATCACCTGCCCGGCCGTCCCGGCGAGCGCGCCCGCCGCGGACGCCAGCCCGAACAGCGCGATCCCGCCCACCAGCAGCCGCCGGTGGCCGTACCGGTCGCCGAGCAGCCCGGCCGGGAGCATCCCCACCGACAGCGCCAGCAGGTAGCCGCCGCCGATCCACTGCAGTTGCGCGCTGGTCGCGCCCAGCTCGTCCGACAGCGTGGGCAGCGCGACGTTGATGATCGTCCCGTCCAGTCCCACGATCAGCACGCTCAGCGTGAGCGCCGCCAGCGCCCACCACCGCCGCGGCGACCGCCCGGGGTGCGTCGTCGTCATGACGTCCTCCTCAAAGTGACAGCTCGCTATATTTTGATAGTGCACTGTCAGTTGAGGGTCGTCAATCGTTTTCGACTTCCCTTGTTCCGGGAACGGCGATTGGCGGCGAACGGGCATTGGTCGGCGTCCTGTCGGTGGTCGGCCACGCCTCGGCCTTGTGACACTGCCTTCACGCAGGCTGGAGAGAGGGAGAAACCCATGGCGACGTTCGTTCTCGTGCCCGGCGGCTGGCGCGGCTCCTGGACGTACGAGGCGGTGGTCCCGCTGCTGGAACGGGCCGGTCATACCGTTCACGCGCTGACCCTGACCGGCCTGCGGCCGGACGACGACGAGGCGACCGTCGCGACCGCCAACCTCGACACGCACGCCGGCGACGTCCTGCGGCTCCTCGACCGCGCCCGCGTCACCGGCGCGACGCTGGTCGGGCACAGCTACGGCGGGATGGTGGTCTCCGCCGCCGCCGACCGCGCCGCCGGGCGGGTCTCGCGGCTGGTGCATCTCGACGCCTACGTGCCGCGCGACGGCGAGTCGTGCTGGTCGTCGACGAGCGAGCGCTTCCGGGAGGTGTTCGCCGCCGGCGCCGCGTCCACCGGCTACGCCGTCCGGCCGCCGGGCGGCGGCGACCCGCGCCGCCGCCCCCATCCGCTCGCGTCGTTCCTGCAGGCGGTCCGGCTCACCGGCGCGCTCGACCGGATCCCCCGCCGGGAGTTCGTCTACTGCACGGGATGGGAGGACCGGACGCCCTTCGCCGGACTCCGCGACCGGCTCGCGGCCGATCCCGGATGGCGGGTCCACACCCTCCCGACCGGCCACGACGCCATGCGCGAGGCCCCGGAGGCGGTCGCGGCGCTGCTGCTCGGCGAGGGCGGCGCGGATGCGGCGGGGCCGGCGCCCGGGGAGCGGCGGGCGGAGTAGCTTGATGTCGAGATAAATTGGATGTATCTTGACATCAAGAAAAATCCTGCGGAAGTTAGGCGGACCCGGTTCCCGGTCAAGGGCTTGACTAGGGCAGGATCAAGGTAGACGAGCACACCCGCCTCGCCGCGCGCCGCGCCGCCCGACCCGCGCCGGCCGCGAGGGCGGGCGCACATTGAACACCACGATGAACGTCGCCGCGCGGTCATGTCCCGGACCGGACGCGCGGCGTGCGACGGAGGAGGAGTCCGTGTCCGCGAACAGCTTCGGCAGCCTGAGCAAGCTGCAGGTGGGCGGCAAGTCGTACGACATCTACCGGCTGGACGCCGTCGAGGGCTCGGCCCGTCTCCCGTACAGCCTGAAGGTGCTGCTCGAGAACCTGCTGCGCACCGAGGACGGCGCGAACGTCACCGCCGAGCACATCCGCGCGCTCGCCCAGTGGGACGCCAAGGCGCAGCCGAGCAAGGAGATCCAGTTCACCCCGGCCCGGGTGATCATGCAGGACTTCACCGGCGTGCCGTGCGTGGTGGACCTCGCGACGATGCGCGAGGCCGTGCGGGACCTCGGCGGCGACCCGACGAAGATCAACCCGCTGGCGCCCGCCGAGATGGTCATCGACCACTCCGTCATCGTGGAGTACTTCGGCTCGCCGCAGGCGTTCGAGCGCAACGTGCAGGTCGAGTACGAGCGCAACAAGGAGCGCTACCAGTTCCTGCGCTGGGGCCAGACGGCGTTCGACGAGTTCAAGGTCGTGCCGCCGGGGACGGGCATCGTCCACCAGGTGAACATCGAGCACCTGGCCCGCGTGGTGTTCGACCGCAACGGCGTCGCCTACCCCGACACCTGCGTCGGCACCGACTCGCACACGACGATGGAGAACGGCATCGGCGTCCTCGGCTGGGGCGTCGGCGGCATCGAGGCGGAGGCCGCGATGCTCGGCCAGCCGATCTCCATGCTGATCCCGCGCGTCGTCGGCTTCAAGCTGACCGGCGAGCTGCCCGCCGGCACCACCGCGACGGACCTGGTGCTCACCATCACCGAGATGCTGCGCGAGCATGGCGTCGTCGGCAAGTTCGTGGAGTTCTACGGCGAGGGCGTGCACGCGCTGCCGCTGGCCAACCGCGCCACGATCGGCAACATGAGCCCCGAGTTCGGCTCCACCTGCGCGATCTTCCCGATCGACGACGAGACGCTGAGCTACCTGCGGCTGACCGGCCGCGACGAGGAGCAGGTCGCGCTCGTCGAGGCCTACGCCAAGGAGCAGGGCCTGTGGCTCGACCCGTCGGTCGAGCCGGAGTTCTCCGAGTACCTCGAGCTGGACCTCGGCACGGTCGTCCCGTCGCTGGCCGGCCCGAAGCGCCCGCAGGACCGCATCGCCCTGTCGGCCGCCAAGCAGACCTGGCGCCGCGACGTGCAGAACTACGTCAAGAGCGTGCAGGGCCCGGCGGACGAGGCGTCCGACGAGTCGTTCCCCGCGTCCGACTCCCCGGCGATCAGCCACGGCGGCAACGGCGACAAGCCGCGCCACCTCGCCGGCGACGACGCCGGCCGTCCGCACAACCGGGTGCCGGTCACGCTGGACGACGGCACGACGTTCGAGCTCGACCACGGGCACGTCGCGGTCGCGGCCATCACGTCCTGCACCAACACCTCCAACCCGTACGTGATGATCGGCGCGGCGCTGCTGGCCAAGAACGCCGTCGAGAAGGGCCTCACCCGCAAGCCGTGGGTGAAGACCTCCCTCGCGCCCGGCTCGCAGGTCGTCACCGACTACTACGAGCGCGCGGGCCTCACCCCGTACCTCGACAAGATCGGCTTCAACCTGGTCGGGTACGGCTGCACCACCTGCATCGGCAACACCGGCCCGCTGCAGCCGGAGATCTCCAAGGCCGTCAACGACAACGACCTGGCGGTCACCGCGGTGCTGTCCGGCAACCGCAACTTCGAGGGCCGCATCAGCCCCGACGTGAAGATGAACTACCTGGCGTCCCCGCCGCTGGTCATCGCCTACGCGCTGGCCGGGACGATGGACATCGACATCCTCAACGACCCGATCGCCGAGGGCACCGACGGCCCGGTGTACCTGCGCGACATCTGGCCCGCGCCGGAGGAGGTCGCCGCGATCGTCGAGTCGTCCATCGGGCAGGAGATGTTCGCGCAGAGCTACGCCGACGTCTTCAAGGGCGACGAGCGCTGGACCGGCCTCGACATCCCGACCGGCGACCTGTTCGAGTGGGACCAGGCGTCCACCTACGTCCGCAAGGCGCCGTACTTCGACGGCATGGGCGCCGAGCCGGAGCCGGTCTCCGACATCCGCGGCGCGCGGGTGCTCGCCAAGCTCGGCGACTCGGTCACCACCGACCACATCTCGCCCGCCGGGTCCATCAAGGTCGGCACGCCCGCCGCGCAGTACCTGCAGGACAACGGCGTCGCGGTGAAGGACTTCAACTCCTACGGCTCGCGCCGCGGCAACCACGAGGTGATGATCCGCGGCACGTTCGCCAACATCCGGCTGCGCAACCAGCTGCTGGACGACGTGGAGGGCGGCTACACCCGCGACTTCACGCAGGACGGCGCGCCGCAGGCGTTCATCTACGACGCCGCGCAGAACTACGCCGCGCAGGGCACCCCGCTCGTGGTCCTCGCGGGCAAGGAGTACGGCTCCGGCTCGTCCCGCGACTGGGCCGCGAAGGGCACCGCGCTGCTCGGCGTCCGCGCCGTCATCGCGCAGTCCTACGAGCGCATCCACCGCTCGAACCTGATCGGCCTCGGCGTCCTGCCGCTGCAGTTCAAGGAGGGCGACTCGGCCGAGTCCCTCGGCCTGACCGGCACCGAGACGTTCGACATCACCGGCGTGACCGCGCTCAACGAGGGCGGCATCCCGAACGAGGTGACGGTGAAGGCGGACGGCAAGGAGTTCAAGGTCGACGTCCGCATCGACACCCCCGGTGAGGCGGACTACTACCGCAACGGCGGCATCCTGCAGTACGTCCTGCGGAACCTCATCCGCAAGTAAGGACCGCCGCGAAACGGGCCGTCTCCCCGCGAGGGGAGGCGGCCCTTTCTCATTTCGCGGGGAGGCGGGTGCGGGTGGCGGGGGCGCGCCGGCCGACGACGAAGTACAGGACGAGCGCGGCGCTGAGGGCGAGCGAGCCCTCCGGGGTGAGCGGGGCGAGCAGGGCGGCGGCGACGTAGCCGACGGGCCCGAGCAGCGAGTTGCGCCGGGCCCGCCTCGCCCCGTCGCGGGCGGCGGGGTGCATCAGGTGCGGCCGCCGGCACAGGTGGTGCCAGAACAGCGTGAACCAGGCGGACGCCGCCGCCATCGAGGCCGAGTAGAACACCGCGGCGGCGGACGCGTCGCCGCCGCGCAGGTGGTCGCCGAGCGTCGCGGTCGGCAGCGGCAGGAAGCTGATCGTCGCGAGCATGCCGAGGTTCAGCAGCAGCATGCGCCGGTCCACCGTGCGGACCTGGTGGAACAGGTTGTGGTGGTGGATCCAGGCGATGCCGATGACCAGGAACGTCACGGCGTAGGCGGCGAGCGCCGGCCACTCGGTGCGCAGCGCGTGCCACACGCGCTCGTCGGCGGCCGGCGCCTTGACCTCCAGGATCAGCAGGGTCGCGGCGATCGCGAAGACGCCGTCGCTGAAGGCGCGCAGCCGGTCGGGGGTGACGGGCTCGCCCGCCCCGCCGCCCGGCCCGTCGCCCGCTCTGTCGTCGGCCACGTCCTCGGCCACGGCGGCGCCTCCTCGGGAAGATCGGAAGCGCCAGCGTAGACGGTCAGCGGCCGGTCGGCAGGCTGAGGCCGCCGTTGCACTCGATCACCTGGCCGGTGACGAACCCGTTGGCCGCGGCGAGCAGGACCGCGTGCGCGACGTCCTCGGGCCGCCCCACCCGGCCGACCGGCAGCGCGGCGGCGTGCTCGGCGAACATCGCGTCGCGCTGCTCGGCGGGCATCCCGTCCCACCAGGGCGTCTCGATGACGCCGGGGGAGACGGCGTTGACCCGCAGCGGCGCCAGCTCGGTCGCGAGCGGCCGCACCATCGCCTCCAGCGCGCCGTTGATCGCGGCGAGGCCGGCGGTGCCGGGCAGCGCCGCACGGGCCGAGGAGGCGGTGATGAAGGTGACCGAGCCGTCCTCGGCGAGCCGGGGCAGCGCCGCTTGGACGATCCCCAGGTGCAGCCAGAACTTCGCCTCGAAGCCCTGGCGCAGGTCGGCCAGGTCCAGGGTGGCGAACGGGCCGGCGCCGGACCCGCCGCTCAGCGCGAGGATCAGGTGGTCGTAGCGGGTGTCCTCGGCGAAGAACGCGGTCACCTCCTCGGGCGAGGAGGCGTCGACGCGGCGGGCGGTGAGGCCGCCGGCGGCGGCCTTGGCGAGGCGCTCCTCGTCCCGGCCGGTGATCACGACGTCGGCGCCCTGGCCGGCGAACAGCTCGGCGGTGGCCGCGCCGATGCCCGAGGTGCCGCCGAAGACGAGGGTGCGCTTTCCGGTGAGCGACATGGCCGGCTCCTTCAGTTGTCGAGACCTTCTGTCTCGACAAGTATTCATCGAGACCGGCGGTCTCGTCAAATGGGTAGGGTGGTGCCATGAGTGACAGCCGACGGCCGCACACCGGACGCCGCCGCAACGAGGCCGCGCGGCGCGCGATCCTCGACGTCGCCGTCGACCTGCTCGCCCGCGACGACGGGACCCCCGTCACGATCGACTCGCTCGCCGCCGCGGCCGGCGTCGGCAAGCAGACGATCTACCGCTGGTGGCCGTCCAAGGGCGCGGTGCTGCTGGAGGCGATGGCCGAACGCGCGGGCACCGACATCCCCGTGCCCGACACCGGCACGCTCCGCGGCGACCTCGAGGCGTTCCTCACCGCGACGTTCCGGGGCGCGGGCCAGCGGCTCACCGCGGCCGTCCTGCGCCACTCGATGGCGGAGGCGCAGCGCGACCCGCACGCCCGCGAGCACATGCGCGCGTTCGTCGAGTCGCGGCGCCGCGTCCTGTCCGGGCTGCTGGAGCGGGCGCGCGACCGCGGCGAGATCGCGGCCGGCGCCGACCTCGCCCTGATGGTCGACCAGGTCTACGGCGTGCTCTGGTACCGCGTCCTCGTGGGCCACGAGCCGCTCGGGGACGCGCAGGCCGCCGAACTGGCCCGCGCCCTCTCCGACCAGGCCGCCGCCCGCCTCGGCGCCTAGGGCCGCCGGCCGGCGGGACCGCCGCGTCCGGTCCGGTTCCCATGCACGCGCGTGCTGTTCGCTCGTGCGGGGAGCCGGGCCGTTTTCGTTTCCGCTCTTGACAGGACGGCGGCTGGACATCGATGGTGTGTGAACGATCACGTGAACGTTAATGTGACTCAGCCGACACCGGAAGGCTCCCTCCAGCATGAGGACCCCCCGTCCCTCCGCCCGCCCGGCCGCGGCGCTCGCCTCCGCCGCATGCGCCGCCGCCTGCGCGGCCGCGGTGCTCGTCCCGCCGGCGGCCGCGCAGGCCGCCGCGCCGGGCCGGCACGCCCGCGGCTTCGATCTGCGGATCGCCACCTACAACACGTGCGGGCACGGCTGCCTGCCGACGAAGCAGGAGTGCATCGACACGATCGGCCGCGACTGCGCGACCAAGCTCGAACCCTGGGCGGACGGCCGCGCCGCGAAGGTCGCCGACGACATCGTCCGCGCCCGCGCCGGCGTCGTCGTCACCCAGGAGATCGGCAACAACCCCACGCCGACCCAGCCCGGCGTGGACGTCGAGTCGTTCCGCGCCCCGCTGACCGCCGCGATGCGGGCGCGCGGCTACGCCGAGGCGCCCGCGGACTACGCCGGGACGCGCAACCCCTGGTACGGGTACCCGCTCAAGTCGGGCGCGGGACGGTTCACCTACTACGACGCCCGCCGGTTCTCCGACAAGGACGAGCGCGGCCGGGCCCTCCCGCACGACCTGCTGTGGCTGCCCGACTCCACCGAGATCTACGGCAAGACGATGACGTGGAACGTGCTGCGCGAGCGCCGCACCGGCACCCGCTTCGTCGTCGTCGACATGCACCTGGAGTACCGCAAGAACGGCGCGACCGACCCCAACGGCTGGACGAAGAACTGGGACCAGGTCCGCTACGCCGACGCCACCCGGACCGTGCAGTACCTCACCCGCGACAACGCGTCCACGCGGCGGCTGCCGATCGTGTTCGCGGGCGACATGAACTCCGCCTCGAAGGAGGACGGCGCCAGCGCCTACGACGCGTTCGCCGACCTCGGCTACGCCGACTCCTACGAGGCCGCCCCGGCGAACCGGCGCACGAACGCCGAGTACGCCTCGTTCAACGGCGGGACGATCCCGCTGCCGAAGTCGGAGGACAAGATCGACCACATCTTCGTCAAGGCCGGCACGCCCGTCCGGCAGTGGACGCTCGTGCCGCAGACCACCGCGCAGGCGGGCGAGCCCCGCGACCTGCTGCGCTCCGACCACAACCTGGTGAACGCCACCGTGAGGATCGAGGGGCCCGCCCGATGACCACCGCCGCGAGCGGACGCTCCCTGGCCGCCGAGCTCCGCAAGGCCGACCCGGCGCTGTCCCGGTTCGACCCGCTGGACCGGATCCTCGTCCACGACGACTTCAACACCGGCACGCACGGCTGGATCGAGCTGCTCGGCAACTACGACGGGCACGGGAACCTCGACACCGTCGACGACCACATGCGCGACTTCCGGCCGCCGCAGCTCAGCTCCTGCAACTTCTTCGACGTCGGCACGCACGGCGCGATGTCCGGGACGTACGCGCTGAAGGTCGCGACCCGGCCGCTCGCCGGGCACACCGGCGTCGCGATCCGCCGGCTGACGATGGCGGGCCGCGGCCGCGTGCAGTTCGAGGCGTACCTGACGTTCAAGACCGAGGCGGCGTCGGAGGAGAACCAGGCGGCCACCAAGGCGGGCGCGGGGGAGTGGGACGCGAACCTGCACCCGTCCGAGCAGCAGTTCGGCGCGTTCACCATCGCGACCGACATCTGCGACGGCGTCCGGTACCACTGCGTCGCCCGCTACCTGAACACCGACCTGGACAACAACCTGCGGCGCGAGTGGGTGTACCCGACGGTGCCGGAGCCGACGCCGCGCGAGCACTTCGAGGGCAAGCTCAAGCTGCCGCCGACCGCGGACTTCACCGCCCCCGACCCGGACGACTGGAAGGCGTTCGGCGGGCCGCAGGAACTCTGCTACAACGAGGTGCCGACCAAGGTCAACTGGCACTACGTGCGGTGGCTGATCGACACGAGCACCCGCTCCAACATCGAGCTGCAGGTCAACGACACCGTCTACGACATGCGCGACGTGCCCGTCCCCCCGTACGACGAGGAGTACGGGTCCCTGCAGAACCTGCTCAACTTCTACGTCTCGGTCAGGACGCACACCGACGTGCGCAACTTCCTGTACCTGGACTCGGTACTGATCTCGGCGGACTGGTGAGGAGCCCCGGCAGCATGCGCGAGTCGTTCACGGCCGTCCTGGAACGCAACCGCACCCTGGCGGGCGAGTTCGCGACGGAACCCTACGAGGCGGCCTGGGCCGCGGAGGCGCGCTGGTTCGTCCGGACGCTGAAGCGGACCGGCGCCGGCACCCGGCTGCGGGTGACGACCCAGATCTCGCCCGACGGCCTGCACTGGTGCGACCTCGACGCCGGCCGCGAGATCACCGGGGACCTGGAGAGTTGGGAGTCGGCCGGCTTCGGCGGCTGGCTGCGGCTGAAGGGCACCGTCGAGGGCGACGGAGCCGATGCCGCGGCCCCCGCCGCCACCGTGATGATCTATCTCGCGCTGAAGAGCTGAGGGAGCGCCGCCATGGACCTGCGAAGGCGCGAGTTCCTCGCGCTGGCCGGCCTCGGGGCCTCCGCCGTGGCGCTCGGCGGCTGCGGCGTGGCGGGCGCGGGCGGGGCCGCGCCGCGCGGGTCGCTGCGCGCCGCGTTCGGGCAGCCGGTCACCGACCTCGACCCGTACAACGCGGGCACCGCGGTGGACGAGGCGTCGCTGATCGTCAAGCGGCTGGTCTTCGACACCCTCGTCCGCCGCGACGCGGCCGGCCGGCTGGTGCCCGGCCTGGCCGCGTCGTGGCGGCGCGAGAACGACACCACCTGGGTGTTCCGGCTGCGGTCCGGCGTGCGGTTCCACGACGGGAGCCCGCTGACGGCCCGGGACGTCGTCGCCTGCCTCGACCGGACGAAGGCGGTCAAGTCGGCACAGAGCGCGCTGTGGGCGACGGTGAAGTCCGCGCGCGCCGACGACGACACCACGGTCACGTTCGTCACGGACGGGCCGATGGGGACGCTGCCGGTGAACCTGACGCTGCTGTTCATCGTCCCGGCGAAGCTCGTCGCCGACCCGGCGCAGAAGCGCCGCCCCATCGGCTCGGGGCCGTTCCGGGTCACCGGGTTCACCCCGTCCACCGACGTCGAGCTGGCCCGCTTCGACGGGTACTGGGCGGGGCCCGCCCGGCTCCCGGGCATCTCGATGCCGTTCATCGCCGAGACGTCCAGCGCGATCACCGCGCTGCGCAACGGCGACGTCGACCTGCTGTGGCCCGTCCCGTCCGACCAGCTCGGCGAGGTGAAGGGCAAGCACGGCGTGCGGGTCGCGTCGGTGCCGAGCTGGACGTACTACCTGACCTGGTTCAACTGCGGGCGCAAGCCGTTCACCGACCCGCGCGTCCGGCGGGCGATGGTGCAGGCGCTCGACATGGACGAGATCGTCGGGAAGCTGTTCGGCGCGGGCGCGCAGCGGATGGACGCCCCGATCCCGTCGACGGTGTTCGGCCACGCCGCGCAGCGGCCCTACGCCCACGACCCCGGCGCCGCCCGCAAGGCGCTGCGCGACGCGGGCCTCGGCGACGGGTTCACGACCACGATGATGTGGTTCGACGCCACCGGCCCGCTCGCCCGCGAGCTCGCCCAGTCGATGATCTCGGCGTGGAAGGACGTCGGGGTGACCGTCCGGCCGCAGAGCATCGAGAAGGCCCAGTGGCTCCAGCGCCTCAACACCCTCGACTGGGACATGGAGCTGCAGACCAACACCGTGACGACCGGGGACGCGGCCTTCACCCTCGGCCGCCTCTACACCTCCAAGGCGAACCGGATGGGCTACAAGAACCCCGCCCTCGACAAGATCCTCGCCGAGGCCGGGCAGGCCGCCGGATCCGACGACCGCGCCCGGCTGTACGCCGACGCGTGCAGGATCGTCTGGGACGACGCGGTCGGGGTCTTCCCCGCCGCGCTCACCACCGCCTACGGCCTCGGCACCGGCATCACCGGGTTCACGCCGGCCGCGAACAACCAGCCCGACCTGTCCACGGTCACGAGGAGGACGCCATGACGCCGCGCCGCCGGGCCACCCTGCGCGACATCGCCGCCGCGCTCGACCTGTCGGTCAACACCGTGTCCCGCGCCCTCGCCGGCAAGGACGCGGTGAGCGCCGAGACCCGCGAACGGGTCCGGGCCGAGGCCGACCGGCTCGGGTACGTCCCGAACACGATGGCGCGGTCGCTGGTGCTCCAGAACGCGATGACGATCGGCCTCGTCATCACCAACCCGTCCAACCCGTTCTACGCCCGGCTCATCAGCGCGATCGAGGAGCGCGGCCGGGTGCACGGCTACTCGCTGATGCTGATGGTCACCGAGGACAGCGCCGAGAACGAGCGGCGGGTCGCCGAGGAGCTGATGCGGTGGGGCGTCGACGGCGTCCTCGCCGTCCCCGTGCAGCACGGCATCGACCACTGGGAGCGGCTCGGCAAGTCGGGCACGCCCGTCCTGCTGCTGAACCGCGACCTGCCCGGCCTGGACGCCGACCTCGTCGGCGTCGACTACTACGACAGCGCCCGCCGCGCCACCGAGCACCTCGTGGACGGCGGTGCCCGCGAGCTGTACCTCGTCGAGGAGGACCTGGACATCTCGCCGGTCAACGAGCGGATCCGCGGCTTCCACGCCGTGCTCGCCGAGCGCGGCATCGCCGTCCGCGACGACCACGTCCTGCGGGTGCCGACCCGCCGCCGGGAGGCCAGCTCGCAGCCCTGGGACCCGATCGACTCCTACGCGGTCGGCCGCCGGCTCGCCGACCGGATCGAGCCCGGCTCCGCCGTCCTGGCCGGCAACGACTACTTCGCGCTCGGCCTGTACCGGGCGTTCACCGAGCACGGCCTGTCCATCCCCGGCGACGTCGCCGTGGCCGGGCACGGCGACCACCCGTTCGCCGCCTACCTCGCCCCGCCGCTCACCACCGTCCGGCTGCCCGCCGCGCGCGTCGGCACGACCGCCGTCGACCGGCTGCTGGAGCGGATGGCGGGCGCCCCGCCCGCGGACGTCCCCGCCCGGACGCTTTTGGAGGCCGACCTCGTCGTCCGCTCCTCGACGGCGGGCCCCTCGGCCGCCCGGACCGGGAGGACGTCCTGATGGGCCGCTTCCTGCTCCGCCGCGCCGGCCAGGCCGTCCTCGTCGCCTGGGGCGCCGTCACGCTGGTGTTCGTCGTCGTGCGGGTCGTCCCCGGCGACCCCGCCACCCTCATCCTCGGCCCGGACGCGAGCGCCGACCAGCTCGCCTCCGTCCGCGCCGACTTCGGCCTCGACAAGCCCCTGTGGCAGCAGTACCTCACGCACATGGGCGAGGTGCTCCACGGCGACTTCGGCGACTCCTGGCGGCTCGGCGGCGGCGCGATGAGCGCCACCCTCGACCGCTTCCCCGCGACGCTCGCGCTCGCCGCCCTCGCGCTCGTCATCACCCTCGCCGCCGGGTTCCCGCTCGGCATGCTGTGCGCGCGGCGGCCCGGCCGGATCCTCGACGCCCTCGTCTCCGCCGGCTCCCTCGTCGGGCAGGCGCTGCCGTCGTTCTGGCTCGGCATCGTGCTGATCCTGCTGTTCGCCCGGCAGCTGCACTGGCTGCCCAGCACCGCGGGCGGCGGACCCGAGGCGGTGATCCTGCCGTCCGTCACGCTCGCGCTGCCGTTCGTCGGCTGGCTCGCCCGGCTCGTCCGCAACGGCGCCCTGGAGGAGATCGGCAAGGACTACGTCCGCACCGCGCGCGCCAAGGGCACCGGCGAGGGAGCCGTGCTGTACGTGCACGTCGCCCGCAACATCGCGCTGCCCGTCGTGACCGTCCTCGGCCTGCTGATGGGCAACTTCATCGCCAACGCCGTCATCGTCGAGGTGGTGTTCTCCTGGCCCGGCCTCGGCTCGCTGATGGTCGACGCCATCACCAACCGCGACTACGCCGTGGTCGAGGCCGCCATCGTGACGATCACCGTCTGCTACATCGCGCTGAACCTCGTCGTCGACGTCCTGTGCGTCGCCCTCGACCCGCGCCTCACCCCGCAGAACGCATGAACGGGAGCACACCATGAGCGCCATCGCCGCCGCGCCCCCGCAGGCCGCGGCCGAGCCCCGCCGGCGCCGGCTGCCGGCGCGGGCGTGGATCGGGCTCGCCGTCGTCGGGCTGTTCGTCCTGGCCGCGCTCCTCGGACCGGTCCTGATGCCCTACGACCCCGTCGCCACCGACCTGCCGCACCGGCTCCTGCCGCCCGGATCGCGGCTCGGCGACGGGTCGGTCGCCTGGCTCGGCACCGACCAGGTCGGCCGGGACATGCTCACCACCCTGCTCGCCGGCAGCCGCGTCTCGCTGCTGGTCGGCGCCGCCACCGTCCTCGCCGGCGGCGCCGTCGGGCTCGTCGCCGGGCTCGTGTCCGGCTACTTCGGCGGCTGGGCCGACGCCGTCCTGTCCCGCGTCGGGGACGTCCAGCTGGCGTTCCCGTCGATCCTGCTGGCGATCCTCATCGCCGGGGTCCTCGGCCCGAGCGTCACCAACGTCGTCATCACCCTCGCCGTGACCCGGTGGGTGGTGTTCGCCCGGGTCGTGCGGGCGTCCGCGCTCGCGACCCGGGACCTGGAGTTCGTCGACTCCGCCCGCGTCCTCGGCGCCGGCCACCTGCGGATCCTCGTGCGGCACGTGCTGCCGTCGTGCTGGCAGCCGCTGCTGGTCGCCGCGACCGTCCAGATCGGCCTGGTGATGGTCGCCGAGGCGTCGCTGAGCTTCCTCGGCCTCGGCATCCCGCCCGACCAGGCCTCCTGGGGCGCGACCGTCGCGGCGGGCCGCGACTACCTCGGCTCCGCCTGGTGGATCTCCACGATGCCCGCGATCGCGCTGGCCGCCGTGGTCACCGGGGTCGGCCTCGTCGGCGACGCCTTCCGCGACCTCGCCGACCCCCGGGCCCAGCTCTGAGAGGCACCCCCATGACCATGTCAGCCGTCCACCCCGCCCCCACCCCGCCCGGCGAGGACGCCGCCGCCGAGCTCCGCGACGTCCACATCGGGTTCCGTTCCGGCCGGCGCGTCACCCCCGTCGTCCGCGGCGTCACGCTGCGGCTGCGCCCCGGACGCGTCCTCGCGCTCGTCGGCGAGTCCGGCAGCGGCAAGAGCCTCACGTCCCTCGCCCTCATCGGGCTCCTGCCGCCCGGCGCCGAGATCACCTCCGGGAGCGTCGTCCTCGGCGGCGACGACACCGCCGGCTTCACCGCCCGGCAGTGGCGCGAGGCGCGCGGCAGCCGGGTCGCGATGGTCTTCCAGGACCCGATGGCCGCGCTCAACCCCGGCTTCGCCGTCGGCCGCCAGATCGCCGAGCCGTTCCGGCGGCGGCTCGGCGCGAGCCGCCGGGAGGCGCGCGAGCGGGCCGTCGCGCTGATGCGCGAGGTCGGCATCGCCGACGCCGGGACGCGCTACGGCGACCATCCGCACGAGTTCTCCGGCGGCATGCGGCAGCGCGCCGTGATCGCGATGGCGCTGGCGCTCGGCCCGTCCGTCCTGCTCGCCGACGAGCCCACCACCGCCCTCGACGTGACCGTCCAGGCGCAGATCCTGCGCCTGCTCGCCCGCCGCCAGCAGGAGGCGGGCCTCGCCACGCTGCTGGTCTCGCACGACCTCGGCGTGGTCGCGCGGATGGCCCACGAGGTCGCCGTGATGTACGCCGGGCGGATCGTGGAGCAGGGGCCGCTGGACGACGTCTACACGCGTCCGGCGCACCCCTACACGCTGGGCCTGCTGCGAGCCGTGCCGGACGAGAAGCAAGGCGGCCGCCTGACGCCCGTCCCCGGCCTGCCGCCGGACCCGCGCCGCCCGCCCGGCGGCTGCGCCTTCCATCCCCGCTGCCCGTTCGCGACGGACGTGTGCCGGACCGAGGACCCGCCGCTCGCGGGCTCCGGCGGCCGGTCCGTCGCCTGCCACCACACCGACGAGGTGAGCGCCGCCCAAAGCGTCGCCGACAGTGCCGCCCACAGCGCTCCCCAGAGTGCCGCCCAGAGTGCCGAGGAGGACCGATGACGGCGATCGCGCACGACACCGCCGCACCGGCCGGGGACGCCGAGGTCGTCCTGCGCGCCGCCGGCCTGGAGGCCGGCTACCAGCGGCCCGGCCGGCACGGGTTCGGCCGGCGGCGGGTGCCCGTCGTCGCCGGCCTCGACCTGACCGTCCGGGCGGGCCGCACGCTCGGCGTCGTCGGCGAGTCCGGCTGCGGCAAGTCCACGCTCGCCCGCGCGATCGTCGGGCTGATCCCCGCGTTCGCCGGGACCATCGAGTTCGCGGGGACCGACCTCGCGTCGCTGCCGCGCCGGCGGCGCCGCCGCGTGGCCCGCGACGTGCAGATGGTGTTCCAGGACCCCTACACGTCGCTGAACCCGCGGATGACCGTCGCCGCGGTCATCGCGGAGGGATGGCGGGTCCATCCCGGCATCGTGCCGCGCGACCGCGAGGACGCCGAGGTCGCCCGCCTGCTGGGCCTTGTCGGCCTGCGGCCCGAGCACGCCGCCCGGCGCCTGCACGAGCTGTCCGGCGGGCAGTGCCAGCGCGTCGCGATCGCCCGCGCGCTCGCGCTGCGGCCCAAGCTGATCGTGTGCGACGAGGCGGTGTCGGCGCTGGACGTGTCGGTCCGCGCGCAGATCCTCAACCTGCTGGCGGACCTGCAGGCCGAGCTGGGTGTGGCGTACCTGTTCATCTCCCATGACCTGGACGTCGTCCGGCACATCGCGGACGAGGTCGCGGTGATGTACCTCGGCACCGTCGTCGAGCAGGGCACGGCGGAGCAGGTGTTCGGCGACCCCCGGCACCCGTACACGCGGGCGCTGCTGTCGGCGGTCCCGTCGGTGCGCGACCGGCCGGACGACGCCGCCCGGGAGATCGTCCTGGAGGGGGAGGTGCCGTCGCCAGCGGCGCCGCCGAGCGGGTGCAGGTTCCGCACCCGCTGCTTCATGGCCGCCGAGAGGTGCGCGGAGGAGGTGCCGGAGCTGATCGTCCGGGAGGGGGCGGCGCACCCGGTCGCCTGCCATTTCGCGGACGCGGACGCCGGGACGGCGTCTAGCGCTCGGTGACGAGGCGCAGCCCGAAGCCGATGAAGGCGATGCCGGTGAGCTGCTGCAGGCGCCGCTTGACGGCGGGGCGGGCCAGGGCGCGGCGGGCCGCGCCCGCGGCGCCCACCACGAGCCCGAACCACAGCAGCCCCTCGGCGGTGTGGATCGCCGCGAACGCCATGCTCGTCCCGAACACCGGCGCGCCGTGCGGGACGAACTGGGGCATCAGGCTCATGTAGAACACGCCGGCCTTCGGGTTCAGCAGGTTGGTGGTGAACCCGGTGCGGAACGCGGCGAGCCCGGAGACCGGCGCGTCCGGTTCGGCGGCGGACCCGCCGCCGGGCCGGCGGCGGGTCCGCCACAGCGCCTGGGCGCCCAGCCAGAACAGGTAGCAGGCGCCCGCGACGCGCAGCGCGTCGAACGCGAGCCGGGACGCGGCGAGCAGCGCGGTCAGCCCCGCCGCGCTCGCGACCGCCCAGGTCAGGCACCCGGCCGCGACCCCGGCCGCGGCGAGGTAACCGGTCCGGCGGCCGGCGGTCACCGTGGTCCGGACGACGAGCATCGTGTCCAGTCCCGGGGTGACGGTGATGACGGCCGCCACCGCGGCGAAGGCAAGACAAGCGGTGAGCATCCGGACATTCTGTCAGGAATGTTCCCGGCCTTCGGGGGAACGGCGGCCGGGCACCCTTTGATTGGATCGGAGCATGGCTGACACCAGGAAGATCGGAGACCTTCACGTCCACCCGCTGTCGCTCGGCGGCAACGTGTTCGGCTGGACGGCGGACCGCGACACCTCGTTCGCGATCCTCGACGCCTTCACCGCGGGCGGCGGCGACTTCGTCGACACCTCCGACTCGTACACGGCGTCCGCTCCCGGCAACGTGGGCGGCGAGTCCGAGACGATCATCGGCGAGTGGATGCGGAGCCGCCGCAACCGCGACGACGTCGTGGTCGCCACCAAGGTCGGGCGGCACCCCGGACGGCGCGGCCTCGCCCCCGCGAACATCCGGGCCGCCGCCGACGACTCGCTGCGGCGGCTGCAGACGGACCGCATCGACCTCTATTACACCCACTTCGACGACCCGTCCGTCCCCGTCGAGGACATCATGGGGACGCTCGACGAGTTGGTCCGCGCGGGCAAGGTCCGCGAGATCGCGGTGTCCAACATCGAGCCGGACCGGCTCGAGGCGTCGCTTCGGTTCAGCGAGCGCGAGGGCACGGCCTGCTACGTGGCGATCCAGCCGCACTACAACCTGGTGTCCCGCGACACCTACGAGGGGCCGCGCCGCGACCTCGCCGAACGCCACGGGCTGGCCTGCGTCCCGTACTACGGCCTGGCGTCGGGGTTCCTGACCGGCAAGTACCGTCCGGGTGCCGAGGTGGACAGCCCGCGCGCCGGCCGGGCGGGGGAGTACCTGGAGACCGAGCGGGGGCGCCGGGTGCTGGCCGCCCTCGACCTGGTCGCCGAGGAGCAGGGCGCGCCCGTCGCGACGGTGGCGCTCGCGTGGCTCGCCGCGCAGCCGACGGTCGCCGCGCCGATCGCGAGCGCGCGCACGCTGGAGCAGCTCCAGCCGCTGCTCCAGGTCCTTCGCACCACCCTCACCGGCGACCAGCTGGCCGCGCTCACCGACGCGTCCGCCTGATTTCCCGTCCCAGGTCGGAAAAGTCGGGATGTACCGTTCCATCCCGTGCCCCCACCCGACTTCCTGCTGATCGGCGGCCTGGCCGCGCTGCTCGGCGCCATCGTGCAGGGCAGCGTCGGCCTCGGCGTCGGCCTCGTCGCCACCCCCATCGTGACGATGCTGTTCCCGTCCCTGATGCCCGGCTCGATCCTCGTCATCGCGCTCGCCCTGCCGGTCGCGACGCTCGTCCAGGAGGTCCGGCATGTCGAGGTGCGGGGCCTCGGCTGGGCGTTCGCCGGACGCCTCGCCGGGACCCCCGCCGGGGCGTGGCTCGTGGCGACCGCCCCGGACCGCGTCCTCGGCGTCGTCATCGGCGCCGTCGTCCTCGCCGCGCTCGCCGTCACGACCTGGACGCGGGAGGTGCCGCGCAACCGCCGCACGCTCGCCGTCGCCGGCGCCATCTCCGGCACCACCGCCACCGCGTCCGGCATCGGCGGCCCGCCGATGGCGCTGCTCTACCAGCGCGAGAGCGGCCCCCGCGTCCGCGCCACCCTCGCGGTCTTCTTCATCGCCGGCGCGCTGCTGTCGCTCGGCACCCTCGGCGCCGCCGGCCGCCTCCCGGCCCGCCAGGTCACCGCGGGCCTCGCGCTGCTCCCGTTCGTCTACGCCGGCTTCTTCGCGGCCGGCCCGCTGCGGCGCTACCTGGACGCCGGCCGCCTCCGCCTCGCGCTGCTCATCGTCGTCGGGACGTCCGCGACCGTCCTGATCGTCCGTAACCTGGTCTGATGCGCCCCACCAAGGCCGACCTCGAGGCCGCCCGCGACCGCCTGATCCCCGACGTCCTGCCCCCGGACGGCGCGCCGCTGCGGGTCCTGTTCAGCGGCATCAACCCGGGCCTGTACTCCGCCGCGACCGGCCACCACTTCGCCCGTCCCGGCAACCGGTTCTGGCCCGCGCTGCACCGCTCCGGGTTCACCGACCGGCTGCTGCACCCGTCCGAGCAGGACCTGCTGCCCGGCCACGGCCTCGGCATCACCAACATCGCGCCGCGCGCCACCGCCCGCGCCGACGAGCTGACCGACGAGGAACTCCGCGACGGCGGGCGCCGCCTCACCGCGCTGGTCGAGCGGCACCGCCCCGCCTATCTCGCCATCTGCGGCGTCACGGCCTACCGCACCGCGTTCGGGCGTCCCCGCGCCGGGATCGGCCCGCAGGACGAGGCGTTCGGCCCCGCGCGCCTGTGGATCCTGCCCAACCCGAGCGGGCTCAACGCGAGCTGGCAGCCCGACCGGCTCGCCGCCGAGTTCGCCCGGCTCCGCGAGGCCGCCGACGCCGCCGCCGACGCCGTCAGGACGACGAGTGGTCGAGCGCCGCGGTCGCCGCGAACATCGTGCTGATCTCGGTGACGAGCGCCGGCTTCGGCTCCCACAGGCCCGGGCTGCGGCCGAGCGCCACGATGGGCCGGGGCAGGGCGCGGACGCCGCCGAGATGCCAGTGGTGCGCGCCCGGGTCCGCCCACGGGCCGCAGTCGCAGGAGCCGCCCCGCACGGCGGCGGAGCAGACCCCGTCGAGCTCGGCGACGGCGATGATGGCGCCGATGGTGGCGAGCGGGTCGCGCGGGTCCCAGCCGGCGGCCTGGATCAGCGGCGAGTCGCACGCCTTCAGGTCGACCCGCATGGAGGCGTGCACGAGGAGCGGGCCCCGGTAGGCCGTCGGCATGCTCTCGTTCGAGACGCTCTTCCCGCCACGCGCGATCGCGAACGCCCACGGCTGCTGAACGCTCAACGCCTGCACGCGGTCACCTCCTGTCGGCCCGAAGCGTGATCGCGCGGGTCCGGCGGGACGGTCGCCGCCGGGGTGCCGCGCGATGATGCCCGAGAGGCTAGGCGCATCTTCGCGCGATTGCCAATGCGGGAGGCGAGCGGCTCGTGCGAGGCCATTCCGATCCCCTTCGATCACCAGTGTGACGCGCGAGGACGGTGTCCGGTTGACGGATCACCGGGACGGAAGGGACGTCCCGGCGGCGCATTCCGGCGCGCATTCCGGCGGCAGCGGAAGGGCGCCCCGGCCTGCTCGCCGGGGCGCCCTTTCCGGCGCTTCTCAGCCCTTCAGGGCGCCCGCCATCAGCCCGCGCATGAAGAACCGCCCGAGCAGCAGATAGACCAGCAGGGTCGGCAGCGACGCGAGCAGCGCCTCGGCCATCTGCTGGTTGTACTGGACGGCGACCGCGCCCGACCCGGCGGTGTTGTTCAGCATCACCGTGACCGGCCAGCTGTCGGGCGCGCCGAGGAACACCGCGAACAGGAAGTCGTTCCACATCGAGGTGAACTGCCAGATCACCGTCACCGCGAACGCGGGCCCCGACACCGGCACGATGATCGACCAGTACGTGCGGATGATGCCCGCGCCGTCGACCCGTGCCGCCTCGATCAGCTCGCCCGGGATCGTCACGTAGTAGTTCCGGAAGATCAGCGTGCAGATCGGGATGCCGTAGACGACGTGCGCGAGCACCAGGCCGCGGATCGTCCCGACCAGGCCCATGTTCGTCAGCAGCCCGGCCAGCGGGATCATCACCGCCTGGTACGGGATGAACATCCCGAACAGGAACAGCGTGAAGACGGCGTCGGCGCCGGGGAAGCGCCACTTCGACAGCACGTACCCGTTCAGCGAGCCGAGCACCGCGGAGATCAGCGAGCCCGTCACCGCGATCTTGACGCTGTTCTCCAGGCCCGGCTTCAGCGCGTCCCACGCCGAGCTCCACCCGGAGGTGCTCCAGTGGTGCGGCAGGTTCCACGCGCTGCTCGGGTCGGCCTCCTGCAGCGGCTTGAAGCTGGTGACGACCAGGACGTACACCGGGATCAGGAACAGGATCACGAACGCCAGCAGGACCACCGGCCGCGCGATCCGCAGCGCGCGGGCGCCGGCGCCGGCCGGGGGACGGGCCCTGCTCGCCGCCGCCGTCATCGGTTCCGCTCCGTCCGCACCGACCACACCAGGTACGGGATCACCAGCAGCGCCACCGCGAGCAGCAGGTAGGTGGCGATGGTGGCGCCGTTGGCGGGATCGTGCCGGTCGAAGATCTCCACGTACGTCGCGATGGCCGGGACGTAGGTGATGATCTGCTTGCCGGCGATCGCCATGATCAGGTCGAACACCTTCAGCGAGATGTGCCCGAGGATGATCAGCGCCGACAGCGTCACCGGGCGCAGCTGCGGGAAGACCACGTACCGGTACACCTTCCACTCGGACGCGCCGTCGACGCGCGCCGCCTCGCGCAGCTCCTCGGGGACGCTGCGGAACCCGGCCAGGTACAGGGCCATGACGTAGCCGGACATCTGCCAGATCGCGGGGAGCGCCATCGCGGCCATCCCCCAGGACGGGTCCTGCCACCAGTCGTTCGCCAGCCCGCTCAGGTGCAGCTTGTCGAACAGCTGGTTGAACCCGACGGCGCGCTGCGGCGGCGCCGGGTTCATCAGCCACCGCCACACCACGCCGCTGGCGATGAACGACACCGCCATCGGGAACAGGTAGACGACCCGGAACGACGCCTCGCCCCGGATCCCCTTGTCCATCAGGAACGCCAGGAACGCGCCGAGCAGGAGGGCGCCGAGCACGAACACGGCCGTGAACAGCAGCGCGTGCTTCACCGCGCCCGGCCAGCTCGGCTGGTGCCACAGGTCGACGAAGTTCTTGCCCTTGTCGAACCCGTACGGCGACACCTCGTCGTGCTTGCCGCTCAGCGCCACCCGCGTGTTCCAGAAGATCAGCCCGTAGACGAACAGGCCGATCGCCACGATGGACGGCGAGACCAGCAGCAGACCGGGCAGCCACCTCCTGCTCCGGCGCAGGTTCCACCGGCGTCCGGTGCCCCCTCCCGTCACTGACCGCTGTTCTTCGCGGCGGCGACGAGCTGGGACTGCAGCTTCCCGACGTCCTTGCTCTGCAGGAACAGGCCCACCGCCGTGTCGATGTCGGTGTGCTGCTTCTTGCTGGCGTTGACGCCGTGCCAGAACGAGCCGGCGAGCTTGGTGGCCGGGTTGTTCCACTGCTCGAACGCGTACTTCAGGTAGCCGGTGCTGTACAGGCTCTTGTCGGCGTCCTTGCGCGCCGGGACGGAGCCCTTCTTCGGGTTGAAGAGGTCCTGGCCCTCGCGGCTGGACACCTCCTTCAGCCACGCCAGCGCCCCGGCGTGGTGCGGCGCGCCCTTCGGCAGCGTGAAGCTGTCCGACAGCCACAGGTAAGTGCCGTCGGTGCCGGGGGTCGGCGCGTACTTGAAGTCGGTGTCGAGCTTCTTGCCGAGGCCGTTCGGGGCACTGCCCACGAAGTAGCCGTACGCCCAGTCGCCCATGATGTTGAACGCGGCCTTGCCGTCCACGACGGCCTTCGCGGCGCCCTGCCAGTCGGTGGACGCGGCCTCGGTGGTCGTGTACTTCAGGATCTCGGCGTAGTCGTTCAGCGCCTTCGTCATCGCCGGGGAACTCCAGTCGGCGCCCGGCTTCCACAGCGCGTTGTAGGCGTCGGTGCCGAGGTCGCCGAGCAGCACGTTCTCCAGCAGGTGGTCGGCGGTCCACTGGGCGCCGAGCGACAGCGGCACCTTCTTGGTCTTCTCCTTGACCGCCTTCAGGTCGGCGATGAACTCCGGGATCGACTTCGGCGCGTCGGAGATGCCGGCGTCCTTCAGGATCCCCGGGTTGTACCAGAGCATGTTGGACCGGTGGATGTTCACCGGCACCGAGTAGATGTGGCCCTTGTAGCTGATCTGCTGGAGGAGCTGCTGCGGGTAGACCGACTTCAGGTTGTTCTCGTCGTAGAAGGAGTCCAGCGGCTCGATCTGCCCGGCCTTGATGTAGTCGAGCAGCTCGGCGCCCGCGTGCCCCTGGAAGGAGTCCGGCGGCTTGCGGTTCTGCAGCCGGCTCGCCAGCACCGCCTGCGCCTGCGTGCCCGACCCGCCGGCGATCGCGGCGTTGATGAACTTCGTGCCGGGATTCTTCTTCTCGAAGTCGGCCTTCATCGCGGCCAGGCCGTCGGCCTCGCCGGGACCGGTCCACCACGAGAAGACCTCGACCTGGGACTTGTCGTTGTTGCCCTTGTTTCCGTTTCCGCCGCACGCCGACAAGGCGAGCGCGCCGGTCATCGCGACGGCCGCGAACGCCGTCCAGCGATGCCGGGGAGCACGTCCTAGCATCGTCCGTCCCTTCGGTAACCCCCGGGGTAAGCAAGCGTCCGTTCGGGACGTGACCGGGTCAACACCGGGGACGGAAAAGTGATCACTCGGTTACCGGGCCGGGGGGGGGGGGGGGGGGCCGGGCGGCCGCCGCGGGGGGGGGGGGGGGGGCGGCGGGCGCACCCGCGCCCCCCCCCCCCCCCCCCCCGCC